>JAFZPO010000161.1 GCA_017550305.1 Clostridia bacterium | reverse complement strand
TCTGTCCTGGTGAACTGTTCCATCTGTCCGCTCCTATTCCTCGTCATATCGGTCCAGGAAAGAATACTCTTTCCCCTTATACTTCCATGAAACCATCATATCCAACTGCAGCATATGGATGCTCGCGAAAATATTGCGCTCGATGTTCGGGTTATCCTCGCGCAGTCGCCGGACCAGGTCTTTGATCTCCTGTCGCTTCGAATCATGCTGCACGGCGTCGTTTTCTGTAAACCGGCAGGCACACTGGATGAACTCAAGATTGTTAGCTTCCTTCCAGGTCAGGATATCCTCTTCATGAACCATGTACATGGGCCGGATCAGTTCCATCCCGGGGAAGTTCTTCGATTTCAGCTTGGGGATCATGGCCTGCAGCTGGCCGCCGTAGAACATGCCGATCAGTGTCGTGCCGATCACATCGTCAAAATGATGTCCCAGTGCGATCTTGTTGCAGCCCATCTCCTGTGCTTTCTTGTACAGGCATCCGCGCCTCATCCTCGCGCACAGGAAACAGGGATTCTTTTCCTGCACGTTTGCGATCTCAAAGATATCGCTTTCATATATCGTGTAGGGCAGTTCCAGGAACTGCGCGTTCTTCTCCACCAGGCGCCGGTTTTCCGGATTGTAACCCGGATCCATGATCAGGTATTCCACGTCAAAGGGGACCTCGCTGTGCCGTTGCAGCATGCGCATCATCACGGCCATGAGCATGGAGTCCTTGCCTCCGGATATGCACACGGCGATCCGGTCACCCGGATTGATCAGCTCATACCGCTTGATCGCTTTGCAGAACGGATTCCACAGTTCATCATGATACGTGCGGATAATGCTCTGCTCTACCATCTGCGCTGGCGTAAAGTTACGGCTCATGCCGGCAGGTTCCTCCCATACAAAAAGCAAAGAAATCAGTTGTTTTAAGGCTAAATGCCCGCTTGCATTCTATCGCAGAATCCGCCGGAAGGCAAGCGCATCCTTGACGCATACTGCACCCCGTGATAGGATAACCTCAGACACAGCAGACAAAGGAGGCCGCCTATATGTTCGATCTTCGTGAAATGGCATGCGGAAAGGTGCTTGTAGCCGCGCACCGCGGTACATGGATGGGCAATATTCCCTGCAATACTGTTATGGCTTTCAATACAGCGCTTGCCGAAGGCGCGGACATTATAGAGCTTGATATCTCCCGGAGCCTGGACGGTACTCTCTATGTGTTCCACCCTGGCCGCGAGAATGTGTATATGCACTCGGAAAAGATGATCGCAGAGATGAAGGACGAAGAGATCCGTGCCCTCAGGCTGGTCAATACCGACGGTGCGGAAACGCAGTACCCGGTCCCGCTCTTTGATGACGTACTCGAAGTGCTCAAAGGTCGCTGCGTGATCAATATCGATAAGTTCCCCCGTTATCCGCAGGAGATCGTAAACGCAGTACGCCGTCACGGGATGGTAGATCAGGCGCTGGTGAAGACCAAGCAGGACCCGTGCTGCTATGACATGATGGAACAGCTCGCTCCTGATTTTGCGTACATGACCTTTGCAAGGGAGAGCGACCCGGATTCGGAACAGCTCGTACACCGTTCACTGAATTATCTCGGCACAGAAGCGCTCTTCACAACGGAAGACAGCGAGCTCGCTTCCGTTGCGTATCAGGAAAAAATGCATAAGCTGGGACTCCTTACCTGGGTCAATTCAATCGTATACGATTATAAGGCTGTGCTTTCGGCAGGACATACGGATGACCTGTTCACACTCGGCCGTGCGGATGACGGCTGGGGATATCTCGCATCGCTTGGCTTCAACATCATCCAGACCGACTGGGTCAGCCATTGCCTGCAGTATCTGAAAGATCACAACTGGCGGTAACCATCGCATAAGGTTTTCAAAAGCCCGGTTCAGCGCGAACCGGGCTTCATTTTACTGTTCTATTTACTGAATATGGCTTCTTACTTGCCGATCAGACCTGCATCACGCATGAACTGTCCGGGCAGATAGATTCGTCCTGCCAGCGTATCCGGCTGTTCACCGTCTATGAACAGGCTCACACCATGGACGGGCGGAAGCTCGGTCAGCGTATTGACGATCGAGAACACGAGCAGTCGTTCAGCCGTCTCATCCAGGTTCTTCGCAAGCGTCCCGAAACGGGAGGACCAGTTCAGCAGCAGTGTGTAATCGCTGAGTCCTATGCCCAGCAGGTCCGCATCACTCAGGCCTTCCGGAAGTACCGCCTGCGCGCTTTCGCTGTCGCAGCTCTGCGGTCCCTGCATCAGACATCCCAGCAGATACCTTGCGGAACGTGTTTCATAATACGGGATCGGGCGCTGTACGGCTCTCAGGCTCCCGTTTCCGTCGCCCATATACAGCGTGCAGTTTGAAAGCAGGAAGCGAGAGAAATCGCTGCGGCGCATCACGCCGTCGGCAAAGATGACCGCTTCGCCCGCGCCTTCATAAATACCGTTGGGAACCACAGCCGTAATGAGCTCGTCGCCGATATACACCGTGATACCGCCGATGCCCGGAATGAAACCGGTGATCGTATAAGTCAGCGCTGCCAGCATGACAGACCGCGGGATCCGCGCTTCGATCAGCGCCTCATTCAGTTCAGATGAAAAGCGGAGCACGATCCGCTGCCCGCCGGATACGGGGATCTCCTGTACGGCAGGGGCCGAGATCAGGTATTCACTGAGCACCGGCAGAGACGGCACGTTCGTCAGTTGGCGCGCTCCCTGTGAAAGCGCCGAGAGCAGTGTTTCTGCAAGCACGGGCTTGCTGCGTCCGTCAAAGCTAATCGTCTGGGTTTCTGCGAGTATTCCTTTTCCCGCATAGGTGGGGAAATACAGCACTGCGTTCAAAGAGATGCGCCGATCAGAGGCTACTGCGGCCTGTGCTTCGGCCGCCGCGGCAAGCGTGTCGATCGTTCCGTTCAGGTCTTCCGTAAAGCATCCTGCCGGTACGCTCGCGCCAACATCCAGACCAGGCTGGGCAGAGCTGACCAGCACGTTCACATAATGGATATCACCCCACTGTGCGAGCGTGTTGGCAATTGCCTGGCACACGATATACAGGTCGCTGTGCGAAAGCATGAATGCAGAGGATGCGAGATTCACGACAGCCGTATCCCCTGAGATCTCGACCGGGTTCACGGGCGAGAGCTGCAGGATAGATTCAGGAGCCATACGCAGCGCGGTATCGGAGCCCGCGAAGGCGAACAGCCTGCGCAGAGCGGCTTCTGCCGGATGCCTTGCGGCGGAAACAGCGACACGCTCTGTCTGCGCGATCAGCTGTGTCCCGGAAATATTTGGTACATAGATCAGAACTGTCTGTGCTGTCTCCTGCTCGGTATCCCCTACGGGCGCTGTCCAGGCAACGGTGACCGGAGGCAGCGTAGCGGACGCATCCTTATTCAGTACTTCCACCCCGGTCGCGCACCCGCTCAGGGCAAATGCGGCCACTATGCAGCACAGTCCGCACATCAGGCGGCGCACTATGTATTTATTCATCGTTTGCCTCCATCAGCGCAAGCAGCCGCTGTACGTCCACACGCCAGATCCCGCTCTCGCGAAGCAGAGGCAGCGGCACGGAAAGCTTCTCATATTCACTGCCGTCAGTGCGGCGAAGCGTCATATCCACGCAGGCGACGGCCTTTGTCCCGTCAAGCGATACTGTCGCTTCCGAAGTACCGTAATCGATCAGCACAGGGGCTGCTCCCAGGCGCTCGCTCAGCTGTGCAGCAGACAGGTTCCCGCGCGAAGTGATCAATGCATCCATGGAGTTCCAGTCACGCTGCAGCCAAGCTCGCATGACGGCAGCAGCGATGTTCCCGGGCGTGGGAAGGTATGCCTGCATGCGCGTCAGCGGCGCAGCGGTCCCTTCCTCTTTTTCATCAAAGAAAGAGTTTTTCAGGCGCATGGATGTGCCGACGTTTCCTTCGCTTCTTACCAGCACCTGAACAGCATGGTATTCACCGCTCTCGGTCAGCGTTGCGGCGAGTGCCGCCATGGCCAGCCTGCGGCGCAGCATTCCCTCCTGGGGATCCTTGGCCTCATCCGCATAGCGTCCGTATAATGCGTCGCTGAACGTCACATAGATGATCCCGTCCTGGGCCTGCGTTGACAGCACTTCTGTCTTTTCAGGGAACAGAGCGCGGCTGCCGGCCTCGCGGGAACCGTCAAGCAGTGCGCTGACCAGTGCTTTTTCGCGAGTCTCGTTCGGCGCAACAGTGATCCCGCGCGTTTCCTGCCTGAGCAGTGCGCTGTCGGCGTAACGGAAATAAAGCGTAGCCGTAAACTGCGCTTCCGCTCCATCTTCAGGTGCTGCAGATACTGCCTGTGAATCCGGCGCGCTGTCAGAGATCAGCGCCTCCGGCGGCCGGCGGCTGCATGCGGTGAGCAGGACTGCCGCTGCCAGCAGCAGGATCGCAAGAAAAAGCCTTTTCATTTATTTTTAATCCCGTCCGGTTCAGCGCCCACGCACCAACCGCGCAGCTTGGTCACTGCACGTTCCAGCGCGTCCCGGCTGTTGTTCCAGGGCTTATCCGCATTACGGTAATCAAACTTGAGCGTGAACCATTCCAGTTCGTCCTCGAGCCGGTGCATGTTTTCCGTAATCAGACGCTGCAGCACTTCGGTAAACTCCGCCTGCTGTTTCGCGTTGAGCGCTTCGGATGCCATGCGCAGCAGCAGTGCAGCATCCTTCAGGCATACGCCGCGGCTTGCTTCGAATGCCTTTCTGAACGCGCTGTCATTCGCAAACAGGTGCAGCAGCGTATATGCATAACGCGCCATGCTGTCCCGCAGTCTGTCGCACAGGATACAGCTGTCCGTCAGCTGTTCCAGTTTCTCGGCAGCGGCCTGAACGGCTTCCTTGCCCCCATCCTTGCCAAAGGCGCGCTTCATGAGCGGCGCACCGGCGGCTGCCTGTGCACCCTGCACGGCATCCGCCAGGATCTTTTCCGTATGTTTGGTCGTCTCTTTCAGATGTGTATGCGTCATCAGCGCATGCCCGAGCCTGTTCTGCTGTGCATACAGCAGTACATGGTGACGTGCGCAGAAACCCTTTTCATTGACCTGTATGCGGGTATCCGGTTCCATGACGGAACCGCCGAGGAAACGCTCCACCTGCCCCTGTTCCTCACGGCGGCGCAGGGCGCAGAGCGGACACTCGGTCCCCAGCTTAACGGCGTCCCATACAGGGATGGTATCGATATGATAACGCATCCGGTTCTCCTTCAGGCTATTATCAGTCGTTGCGGCCGGGCGGATTACATCTGTCGCACGGCTTCAGATTCTTATAGCGATCTTCTCCCAACTGACTGTACAGGAAGCTGCCCTTCAGTGGTTTATACTGCTGTGCTACCTTTGTACACTGGTCGCTGGCATGATAGAAGGAACCGCCGTCCGGGTTATAATACAGCACCATGTTCATGTCCGGCGTGTATGTGGGCATGATCGTATATTCAGGCTTTGGTGTTGAAGTTTCCTTGATTTCGGTCGCAGAGGACAGTGATGCAGGATCCACATACCATGTACCATTAATGCGGAGCATGAGGACTTCGTAGCGATAGTTCTGCGGAGCTTTGCCTGTGCCCTTGTCGATGCTCGCAACCATGGTCAGCGTACGCGAGTCGTCCGCTTCGGTACCGGAAGCAGCAGTGACTTCAAAGTCGACCGGCGTGCTGGTCCCGCGGATCTTGAAGATGGAATGTTGCGGGTTCTCCTGCGCATTTACCCAGGCGGGCGAGCAGTATGAGAGCATTGCGTCATAATCCAGGCTCATCCAGCTGTTCATGAACAGCTCCAGCTGCTGCTGGGCTTCAGAACGTGAGTTGGGTGTCACCGTCGGCGTTGCTGTAGCAACAGCATTCGGGTTCTGGGCGCTGGTGTAATCACGCACATCCTGCGGGGTCGTATCACGGCCGAAAAGCGCGCTCAGGTCCGTGCCCGTCTTATTCGTCGTCTGCTGTTCTGTACGCGGGAAAGGCTTTGAGAAAGCAATGACGGCGATCAGCGAGACGACCATCGCCGCCGCATAGATCAGCGACAGAGTACTGCGCGCCTGATGC
>JAFZPO010000160.1 GCA_017550305.1 Clostridia bacterium | reverse complement strand
GGCTGATCGCTCAGTACAATGTCGATATCACCCAGTTCACATACCTTGTGTATGCCGCATATATTGATCCGGCTGCTTGTGCACAGGAATACGCTCCTAGTGCTCTGTCCGATCAGAACGCGCAGGAAAGAAGTGCCTTCTTCAAGCCGGCCATACAGCACGCCTGTTTCGCTTAATGCCATGCAACTGAAAAAGGCAAGGTCAAAATGCATGTTCCGCAGAAAAGCCTCGGCATGCGGGCCGCGTACTGCGTCATCCAGCTCATTGATACGTCCGCCCACACAGTAAGTGGGAATGTGGAGCTTGGTCAGTTCACCGCACATTGCAGGGCTGTTACATACGGCTGTGAATTTCTGCCGTTCCCGGAGAAAGTGGATGATATGCCGCACTGTACTGCTTGCGTCAAAGAATACTGTCGCGCCATCAGGAATCATGACTGCGGCTTTCTGCGCAATCAGGCGTTTTTTTTCGGAATCGATTTCACTGCGCAGCGAAAGCGGTATATGCGTGCCGCGCTCGAGCAGCGCTGCGCCGCCGTGTGTCCTGCGGATACGTCCGCTTGCCTCCATATCCCTGAGATCCCGGCGCATGGTCGGTTCGCTTACATGAAGTGTTTGTGCCAGCTTGTGCACGGAAGCATACCCGCTCTGCGCGAGCAGCTGCAGGATCTCCGCCTGCCGATCATATGAATGCATGATAACCCTCCGGATTGATCGTTTTATGATCGAATTTATCGAAACTGATTGCGAATAACGATTATTTATCGTTATTTTGGCCGTATATTGCATAGAATCGAAAAAACGTTTATAATGATATCAGAAAAAACGGCGGGGTGCAACCGCAGAAATATGCGGTGATCCTGCCGAAAATAAAAGGAGGCACTTCTATGTTCAGAAAGATGCTTGCGATGCTGCTGGTACTGGCCATGATGCTTGGCGTGTGCGGCATTGCGCTGGCCGAGGACCCCATTGAGCTGCATTTCGTTTGCGCTTATGCTGCCAACTACGGCATGCAGGACCTGATCGACGATTTCGAGGCCCAGCATCCCAACATCAAGGTCATTCTTGAAGTATACAACAACTCCACGGACGGCAACCAGTCTGTTGATAACATGCTGATGGCCGGCGACCTGATCGACATGCAGCTGGCATACGGCCTGGACAAGACCGATTTCCGTGCGTCCTCTGACTTCTATGCTAACCTGGACGAGCGTGTTGCCGAGTGGGGCATCGATATGCAGGAGACCTTCGGCGTGGACATCAAGTTCCGCGACAGCGAAGGTGAACAGCACTACTTCGGCATCCCCGTGGATGCCCTGCAGTGGTACATCGCGATCAACATGACCGAGTGGGAAGCTGCCGGCTATACCGAGCTGCCCAAGGCCTGGACCTGGGACGAGTATATCGAAGCCAGCCGCAAGATGACCCATGACGGCATCCCCGGCGGTGCTGACGTTCTGGACGGCGGCTACAATTGGGTAAACCATGTCCGTCAGGTATACGGCGCTGACGTATGGTATGATGAGAATGGCTATTCCGCTATCCTGAGCAACCCGCTGTTCAAGGAAGCCCTGCAGATGAAGCTGGACTGCGAGACCGAAGGCATCTGGTTCTCCTATCCTGATGCCCGCCAGACCGGCAACACCGGTGTCGACCCCTTCATGCAGCACCGTGCGAATTCGTACGTGACCTGCAACATCTGGCGCTTCATCGCCAATACCACCGATTATCCGATCGATTTCAAAGTCGGTTTCGCTCCTTATCCGACCCGTGAAGCCGGCCAGATCAACTACTGCGACGGCCCGACCGTGTATGGCTTCATGACCATCACCAAGACCTGCCAGCATCCGGACGAAGCCTGGGAGTTCGTGAAGTACTTCGCGACTGAGGGCAACTATCACATCCTGAAGGCCGGCCACATGGGTATGTACGCCAAGGCGGACAGGGACCAGGTCGTAGAGTATGTGTTCGGCTCCATGGAGCAGGCTGAAAAGCTGATCGACGTCGAGTCCTTCGAGCGTGTCGTTCTGAACTTCGGCGGCCTGACCTATGTGGATACCATCATCGGCATGGGCGGCAACACCAAGGTCTCTGCATATGAGCAGGAGATCCTGGCCGGCAACATGACCATCGATGACGGTCTGGCCGAGCTGGAGCAGATCATCAACCAGGCGATCCAGGAGAAGATGGACGAACTGGAGTAATCCCCGCAAGCCTTCGCTGCTGCCGCTGCCTGTTGCAGCGGCAGCAGTTTTTCAAAGGCAGAGAATAAGGAGTGTTGTCCCATGAAACGCAGGCAGGATACGCTGACAGCGTGGCTGTTTCTGGCCCCGGCGATCATCATTTTCCTGGTGCTGATCGTCTATCCCATCGGAATGTCGGGGTACGCATCCTTCACCAAGTGGAAGTTTACCAGCGGCCTCAAGGGCATGAAATGGTACGGCTTCAAAAACTACGTCAATATCTTCAAGGACCTGAACTTCAAAGCGGCTATCAGGAACACCTTTCTTTACGTGGTCGTTACCGTACCGATTTCCATCATCCTTTCACTGATCTTTGCGTTCCTTCTGAACAACAAGGTCTACATGGCCAAGACCCTGCGCCTGTTCTACTTCATCCCCTATATCGCAAACGCCGTGGCTATCGCCACGCTGTTCTCGACCTGGTTCCGCAACGACGGTATGGTGAACAACATCCTGTCGTTCTTCAGCAAAGACCCGGTCGGGCTGAAATGGATGTCAGACAAGGCCCTGTGTAAGATACCGGTCATGTTCATGCTGGTATGGACCAGCCTGGGGTACCTGATCATCATCTATATGGGTGCCCTTCAGAATGTGTCTACGGACCTATATGAAGCGGCGGAGATTGACGGCGCCAGCAAGACGCAGCAGTTCCTTCATATTACGTTCCCCATGGTCTCCCAGACGACATTCTATCTGCTGATCATCCGTATGATCGCCGTCTTTAAAGTGTTTGTTTCCGTCAACGTCATGTCCATGAAAAGCCCCGCGAAGTGGAACACCTCCATCATGGTGGAGGTATACAGCGCGGCTTTCTCCAGCATGCAGTTCGGCAAGGCCTGCGCTGAAGCATGGATCCTGGTGCTGATCGTCCTCTTCTTCACCGCCGTACAGTTCGTCGGCCAGAAGAAGTGGGTGCATTATTAAGAAGGGGGGCGGAGAAAATGGCAAGTAAAGTCAGAAAATATGACCGCTCGTCCCGTCTTGTGAGCACAGTGATCGTGACACTGATCGGCCTTGTGTTCGTACTTCCGCTGCTCTGGATGCTTTCCGCTTCCCTGCAGATCAACGGCGATATCTTCAAGTATCCTTTCACCTGGATCCCCAAAGCCCCCCGCTGGGTGAACTATGCGGATATCTGGAACAGCGGCGAGGTGCCCCTTGTGCAGATGTACCGCAACTCCCTCTTTATCGTGATATTCACGAACCTGGGCGTGCTGTTTGTCTCACTGCTGGCAGCCTATGCGTTTGCGCGTCTTGAGTTCAAAGGCAAGGGCATCGTGTTCGGCCTGTTTATCGGCGTGATGATGATCCCCTCGCAGGTCACCGTAGTGCCGCGCTTCCTGCTGTTCAGAGAGCTGAACATCTACAATACGCTGTGGGCCGTGATCCTGCCGGGACTGTTCTCGGTGACCTCCATCTTCCTGATGCGTCAGTTCTTCATGACCATTCCCGTTTCCCTGAGCGAGTCCGCCTTCCTGGACGGTGCAGGGCACTTCCGCATCCTGATGCAGATCATGCTGCCTCTGCTCAAGCCTACGGTAGCATCCCTGGTGATCATGAACTTCGTTTCCTGCTGGAACGATTACTTCAATCCCCTGGTGTTCTTGCCCAGCAAGAAATGGTATACGGTGTCCCTGGGCATCCAGTACTATTACACGCAGGAGGTGCCTTCCACCAACCTGACAATGGCGATGTCCGTCTGTGCTATCCTGCCCGTACTGATCCTGTTCTTCTCATGCCAGAGATTCTTCATTGAGAGCATTACTTCTTCCGGTGTAAAAGGCTAAGGCAGAAAAGAACATCTGCCCGCATTTGCCTTTTATGTTCGTTTACTGTAACTGTTCGCAGCAAAGCGCATAAGAATAAGATAATAGCGGAGGGTTACCATGGCCAAGATCACATTTATGGGCGCCGGCTCCAGCGTGTTTGCCAAAAACGTGCTGGGCGACTGCATGCTTTCTCCCATACTGTATGACAGCGAGATCGCGCTGTATGACATCGACCCCGTGCGCCTGGGCGATAGCCGGCGCATGCTCGACGCGATCAACAACAATAACGGGAACAAGGCGACCATCAAGTCCTACCTGGGCGTCGAGCAGCGCAAGGACGCGCTGCGCGGTGCGGATTATGTGGTCGACGCGATCCAGGTCGGCCTCTATGAGCCCTGCACGGTGACCGACTTCGAGGTCCCCAAGAAGTACGGCCTGCGCCAGACCATTGCGGACACCTTAGGCATTGGCGGCATCTTCCGCGCGCTGCGCACGATCCCCGTGCTGCAG
>JAFZPO010000159.1 GCA_017550305.1 Clostridia bacterium | reverse complement strand
TGATTCGTCAGAAGGATGCCGTAATCGACGGTCGCGCCCATCTGCAGCGCGACGCAGATGAGGTAGCACATGAAGAATACGCTGTGATCAAGGATGTTCGAAAGGCACATGTTGATCCAGATCGCACCTTGGATCACGCAGACGAGCAGTACGGGGATAACGGCGGAATGGAAAGAGATAAGGATGATCAGCAGGATCAGGCCGATCGTAATCAGGTTGACGCGCAGCATGTCGCCCTTGAAAGAGGTCGCGATATCGTCGAGCGCGACAGGCACCCCTGAAAGTGCCGAGTCATCCCCATAGTATCTTTGCAATACAGCCTTGATCTGCCGGACCGCATCATGCGCTTCGGGAGTGCCTGGAGCGAGATCAAGGACCAGCATGGCACGGGAATAGTTGGGACCGTTGAACGCGGCATCTGCCTGGTCAAGCAGGTCCTGTGCCTTCTGCAGCTGCGAAAGCGCATCCCCGGGGACCAGGAACGAGATACGCTGGAGAGAGGTCGACAGCTGCGAGATGAGCGCGTCGCCGCGGATCGGGGTCTTTATGCCCAGAAGACTGAATATCGTCTGGACCTCACGTTCCTCACGTCCGAGCAGTGCCGCTGTACTGGCAGCATCATAATACGAATATGCCGCACTGCCCGTGGTGACCATGGAAAGCGTCTGCTGTATGACCGGATGCCCGTCCAGGGTAATAGATTCCATATCGGCTATCATGTTCCACTGGCGTTCCAGACCCTCGTCGCTGGTGTCCTTGGGGAACAGCACCACGACCTGGTTGGACTGCCCGAACAGCCGGTTCGTTTCCTGGGCGGCAAAGTCTGTGTCCCTGGCAGAGTATGTATAGACAGTCCTGCTCTGGAACACGATGCTCAGGACGATCATGACGATGAGACAGACGGGCACGATCCCATGCATTGCAGTGCCGATCCGGTGAATGATGCGTCCGCTGAACCGGAGCTGCCTGTGCGTCGTTTTGTCGATCAGCGGCACTGACAGGAGCATCACGCCCGGCATGAACAGGAACACGGTCAGCATGCTGAAAAGAATGCCCTTGGCAAGCACCATGCCGATATCGAACCCGATCGTAAAGCTCATGAATATGAGGGAGAGCATGCCCGCAACGGTCGTGAACGCGCTCGAAGAGATCGGCATGAACGCATTGGTGAGCGCCTTCTGCATCGCGTCCTTCGGCGCTAGCCCTGAAGCGCGCATACGGTCAAACGCGTTCATGAGCATGATCGAATAATCAAGCGCAAGAGCCAGCTGCAGGATGGAAGCGACGGCAAACGTAATAAAGCTGATGGACGGGAAGACCCAGTTTGTCCCCATATTGAGGAGAATGGATACCGCGATCACGAGGAAGAAGATAACAGGCTCGAACCAAGAGCGCGTCATGACCAGCATCACTACGAGTACGATAAGGCAGGACACAGCCATGACAGGCGGTATCTCTTTTTCGATACTCTCACGGAGAACCCGTGATTCCTTGGGCCCGCCGCTGATCCATGCGTTTTCGCCCTGCAGGTCGTCTTCGACCTCGTCGAGAATCTTTTCACTGCCGCCGGAGGACATAAGGATACTGATCCGGCGGTATGTATGGCCGTTCTCGTTGCGAAGATCGGCATCCGGATCATGGACAGCGCGAAACACGCCTTCCAGACTGCTGTATGCCGATGCTTTTTCCTGCGCAGTATCGGGTGAGGCATCGATCAGGACAACAGAGAGGGAAGTCGTGCTTTCAAATTCCCCGTTCATAAGCGCGAGACCGCGCATCGTATCGGTATCGGACCGCAGGTAGGAGGTCAGGTCATAGTTTACATGTACGCGCGATATGGTCATCACGCTGAAGATGCATGAGACGACTGCGGCCAGGAGCCAGAAATACCGTGTACGGAGAATGAAACGTGAAGCTTTTTCTCGCATAGATAATCACCAGCACTCAGTAACGTCCGCGCCGGGTCTGTATCGGACGGGTATAACGGACCGATGCGTCGAAGGACTTAAGTAGCAGTTCGGTCTTTACAGATTGCATTCCGAGATCATCCCACAGGTTCTTCCGTTCCTGCGGGTCATTCTTGAGGTCAAACAGCTGACCGTAGCTGCTGCCGTGGAAAACGTTCAGCTTCCAGCGCCCGTCACAGTACATGCACGCGTAGGAGCCGGTCCAGTCATCTGGCAGCTCGATCGCTTCGCCGCCGGAGCGCAGTGCGTCATAATTGCGGTCTTCCTCAAGCGTCGCGTAATATTCGGTACGGACGAACCTGCGGCCGCTGTCATCAGCCCTGCCTTCAAGGACCGGGAGCAGCGATACGCCGTGCGTATCAGTAAGCGGGATCCCGCAGAGCTCGGCCAGCGTCGGGACGATATCGGTGAGCTCGGTCAGGCCTTCATACTTGTAATCCTTCCTGAAGCGGGAGGGCATGGAGATGATGAGGGGGATATGCACCAGGCCTTCATAGAAGCGGCAGCCCTTGTGCGTGAGCCCGTGATCGCCCAGCATCTCACCGTGGTCGGAATTGAAGATGACGATCGTGTCATCGCGCAGGTCCAGACGGTCGAGCGCGTCAATGATCCATCCGTAATGCCGGTCGACGATCTCGCACATGCCGTAATAGCTCGCCTTGTTCCGGCGCAGCGTGTCATCGATGGGCCGTGCGTCGCTCTGATGGAAGAAGCAGCGCAGTTTTTTATCGCTTTCCAGATCGGAAGGTGTGAAGACGGGATCGGGAAGATCCCGGGAAAGATACTTTTCGACCAGTTCATCCGGTGCGTCATACGGCGGATGCGGGTCATAGCAGTTGACGGACAGCAGCCACGGGCGGTCACCTGTCTGGTTTTCCATGAACTGGATCGCGCGCTCCGCAAGGAATGCGGTCTGACGCAGATCCACAGGCGCGTCCGGACGGTACCACCAGTAGTCGTGCTTATCATCCTTGGTCAGGATATCCCGCCAGTCAATGCCCTTTTCGCGCAGCCATGCGGCATAGACATTATCGTCATGATCGAGATGATGCCCGCTGCCCAGGTTGTTTTCAAAATAGTCGTAACCGTCATCCATGCGCGGTTCAAAACCATCCCAGGCGGAGGTAATGTGCAGCTTGCCCACGAGCCCGCAGTCGTATCCGATCTCTTTGAGACGGCGGGGGAACAGGGTGCAGTGCTCAGGCAGGTTGTCCGCACCGTTGATGTTCGCGTTGACGGAGGAAGGATACTTGCCCGTCAGAAAGCTCGCGCGGCTCGGCGTGCAGATG
>JAFZPO010000158.1 GCA_017550305.1 Clostridia bacterium | reverse complement strand
GGCACAGCGGGGTCGATCTGACCCCGCTGTGCCGCGTTTCTTGGTTATTATATCGGTAATGTGACCGTAAAGGTGCTTCCCTTGCCTTCTTCGCTTTCGACCTCGATCGTCCCGCCGCTCAGGTTAATGATACGTCTGACCATAGGCAGTCCCAGTCCGTTGCCTTCAGGATGGTGCGAAGTGTCACCCTGATAGAACTTTTCAAAGATATGCGTCTGAATGTCCTTGCTCATGCCGATACCGGTATCACTGATCTTTACGATTGCTGAATCATTTTCCTTTTTCAGGTAGATACCGACAGTGCCACCGGCCGGGGTGAATTTGATGGCATTGGACAGCAGGTTAAGCCATGCCTGTGACAGCATTTCCGCATTGGCATGACACTGTACATCTTCGAGCTCGATATCCAGGGACAGCTTTTTGCAGTTCCACTGCTTTTCCATCAGGAGGATGCAGTTCCTGAGCTGCTCATCCAGACGGAAATCGCTTTTTTCCGTAACGATCTGCTGGTTGTCCAGCTTGCTCAGCATCAGGATGTTGGTAGCCAGGTCGGCCAGACGCTGTGACTCGTCTGCGATGATCGTAGCGTATTCCTTGCGCTGCTCATCTGTCAGATCGTCACGCTGCAGCTGACGCGCGAAGCCCCGGATGGATACGATGGGCGTTTTGAACTCGTGTGAAAAACTGTTGATGAAATCGGTACGGAACATTTCGATACTGCCTAGATCGCTTGCCATGCTGTTGAAAGAATGGATCAGCTCGTTCATTTCACCCTGGCTTTCTTCGGGCAGACGGACAGAGAAGTCTCCTTTTGCCACAAGATTGGCAGCCTTGCTCAGCTGTATGATCGGACTGAGATAGTATTTACAGAACCATCCGGCTACCAGTGTGCCGAAAAAGGAGGAAATACATACCATCCAGATCGGCGACATCAGCCGTGTGATAGTGAAGGGACGGACCCAACCTGTCTGTTTGATCAGGAAATAGACAAGCATGGTAATCAGGCTGGAGACAGTCAGGCAGCAGAACACGTACAGGACCAGGCGCGCGCGCAGTGATTTCAGGCCGTGTTTCATTGTTTCAGCACCGCCTTATAGCCCAGTCCGCGTACGGTTTGAATCTCAAAATCACTGCTGTCACGGAAACGGTCGCGCAGACGGTTGATATGTACGTCCACGGTGCGTTCATCGGATTCACTGTCCAGATCCCATACTTCGTCCATCAGCTGGCGGCGCGTAAAGATACGCCCGGGTGATGAAAGGAGCTTAAACAGAAGGAGAAATTCCTTCTTGGGCAGCGATTCGTTTTTATCGTTTACGGATATGGATAGAGAGGTGAAGTTCAGTTTTGTGGAGCCGATCTGCAGCTGCCGGTCTGCGGCGATGCGGGAGCGGCGCAGCAGGGCGGCAATGCGCAGGATCAGTTCTTCCTCATCCACCGGCTTGACCATATAATCGTCCGTGCCCGTGAGGAAGCCCTTATGCTTGTCCTGCGGTGCTTCCTTGGCGGTGACCATGATGATCGGAATCTCGCAGCCGTTTTCACGGAGCGTACGCGTGAACTCATAGCCATCCATGCGTGGCATCATGATGTCCAGCACGATAAGGTCGATATGATGCTCGTCCATCAGTTGCAGGGCTTCCACACCGTCATGGGCAGGGATAGGGATATACCCGTGCTGATGCAGCACTGTTTCCATCAGACGCCGTGCATTGGTGTTGTCTTCTACGACCATGATCTGAAACATGATGATGCCTCCTTTAACTTTATTTAATATACAAAACCTATGTGAATTCAATATTAACAGGAATTTTTTAATTAATTGTAACAAATTTTAAAAAACTGGGAAGAAATATTGCATTTATGGCGTATAATATATGTGCCGCTCATTGCAGGCCCTGATTTCCAGGGGAAGAGGAAACGGTGTAGTATGTGCAGAAGGTTCTCTGCATCAATGATGAAAGGAAACATGACCATGAAGAAGAACAAAGGAAAAATCGCAGCTATCGCTCTTTCTATTATGCTGATTGTCGCGCTGGTAGCAACCGCTCTGGCAGAAGGTGCACTGAGCACACTCTATGGTACAGCGACCGAGCTGCTCTTTAATACCGATAATGCAACGCTGAAGGCCCACGCTGTTTTTACCTATAACGGCTACTATTTCAAGACCATGGATGCTGATTACATCCAGGACGGTACAAACTCGCTGTTCAAGCTTGACCTGCAGACGCCGATGAATGACGGAACGACTCTGAAGAGCGGTTTCACTGTCGTGGCGAACGATAATGAAGTTTATTCTATCGAGCCGGCTTACAATCCTGATATTTATTCTCTTTCCTACCATACGCCCAGCAGTTCCATCATGTCCGATACGGCGACCCGCCGTACGCTGATCAGCCTTGGCAGTGCAGTAGTCGGAGTGACGGAAGGCGCGCTGAACGGAAAGATCGCTGCAGAAAAAGCCGATGACGGTACCGTATATCATGTGAACCTTGCCGCGGACGATGTGCCGAAGCTGGTCAATGTGACAGGAACCCTGGCTGCGCAGGCGCTGGCGGAACGCTTCTTCTATATGGATTATGACAGCAACGCGGAAGAGCCTGCTTCCATCGGCTGCTCGGTCGTCTATGAAGATTATGATGCGATCCTTGCTATGGAGTATGCCAAGATTTACGGCGAAGAGATGGGCGACGATTTCTTTGAGAGAATGTGGGGTCCTGAAGACAGCTTCAGCATGGACGAGACCCTGTATGCCCGCTTCGAGGAGACCTATACCAGGGTATATAACGAGATCGAACTGCCGCTTACCGAGCAGTATGACGGCGGTATCGTATCCATTGCTGCAGACGGCAGCACCACGTATTATCCGAGCATGGGAGAATACATTGTGAAGAACGGTCTGCAGGAAGCATACTATGATGACCTGGATGTGACATTCCTTAATTATTACCATGAGAAGACCGGCGAAACGCTGACCTATCAGCAGCTGGAGCTGATCTGGCAGAGCGGCAATGAAGAGCTGTGGGATGCGTACTACTCAATGATAATGGAAATGGAAAGCCAGTATGTTGACCTTGCCGTTGCCGACGGCAATGCCTGGGGCGTCCGTGTCCTGGCTGACGGTACCGCAATCATGCTGTATGACTATGAAGCGTTCTGGAACACCCAGCCCTACAGCGGCTGGACTGTGACTGATCAGATCGTTTATCTGATGCGCGAGCTGGAGCTGGGCGACACGGCTGTGGATATCAAGCTTGATGACCAGAACCGTCTCGTCAGCGCGGAAGGCAAGGTATGCCTGACGGTGATCGATACTGCCGGAACGAGGAACAAGCTGGAGATCGAGTTCACTGTATCTGCGGGCGACTACGGCACCAGCGTTGTGGGTGCTTTTGATCCTGCTGAGTACGGTGTGATCAGCTGGGAGGAGTTCTTTGCTGACGATTCCGAAGAAGTACTGCGCGACGTTCCGGAAGAACCGGGTGAGACCCCGGCTCCGGAGACGCTGATTTTCAACGGTGTTGAGTATACCCTCGATCTGAATGAGATCGGCGAAGACAACGGCTGAATAAGCTGAACAGCCAACAGGCGCGGGAGATGATCTCCCGCGCCTGTTGTGTTGTAAGGAAACAAGTCAGCTGTCTTTATGCAGTAATGTCTGCAAGGGTGACTGAAGCCGCAGGTGAACATCCCGCGCATTGCGCCGCCTTCGAGGACGCGGCCTGTTTTCATGCGCGGTCGGTCAGTACGGCCACGCGGGGCTGTTCGCTGAGGTCTTCCTTTGTCACGCGCAGAAGGGGCATGCGCGGCGTATCCTGCGCACCGAGCGCGGCCAGGCACTCATCGAGCGGTGCAATGGGCCAGGAAGCGTTTGCGTCGGTCTTATAGTGCATGGGCAGGACCACGCGCGGCCGGATGCGCTCGATCAGGCGTGCGGCACTGGCGGCATCGATTGTGAAGAAACCGCCGACAGGGATCATGACGATATCGATGCCCTCAAGGCGTGTGGCAAGCTCTTCGTCCCAGGCACCCAGGTCGCCGAAGTGCGCAACGCGCAGGCCGTCGATCTCATAGATGAAGATCAGGTTCTGGCCGCGCTGCCTTCCCTGCTGATCATCATGCCAGCAAGGGATACCGGTGACAGTGATCTCCGGGGTCAGATGAACGGTGCCGGCATGATCCACGATGACCTGTGCGCCCGGCGCTTTCTGCACATAACTGTGGTCGCCGTGTCCGTGGGTGACAGTCACCGCATCGCATTCGACCGTATGCATGGGATAGCCCACGTGGTCATCAAAGGGGTCGGTCAGGATACGGTAGCCGTCTTCGCTTTCCAGTAAAAACTCACTGTGTCCATGATGCATGATCAGCATAATGATTTCTCCTTCCATGCGGCATAATCGTTAGCTATAACAGCTGCTGCGCTGCTGGGCAGCGGCGCATTGCTGCGTTTGAGTACGGCAAGCTCGGCGGACAGCGACTGGTATAGCTGTTCCCAGGCGCCTTCATCTGCATAGAGAAGCGTCCGGCGCAGGAACTCCCAGGGCTGGAGCTCGGGTGGGACATCCCCCTGTGAAAGGAGGCTACGGCAGAAACTGCGCAGGTGTTCTTCCTCGGGTAGCGGCGCAGTGGGCAGTGAATGCATCCACCGGACCCGGCGATTGGGGCTTAAGTCGATGTGCCACAGATCCTGCTCACTGCTGACCAGGTATCCTGCTGCCTGCAGCTTTTCAGGCACGGTATCGTCTGCGGCTGCCGGGTGCTTTATGCTGCAGACAAAAAGCGCGCAGCCTGTGCGGTCACGGTGCAGGAAAGCACGGGGACCGACGAGCGCGCGCAGCTCAGTGCGGAAAGTATCCAGCGTGCTCATACACGGCGGCTGGGGGCGAATTTGATGCGCATCTCGCGCACAGATGAGAACTGCCCCTGGATATCCAGCTGATATTTGAGAACTACTTCACCGCGGGCATCTTCCACGTTATAGCGTACATGGGTGGGGTATACGCCCATTGCCAGTTCGCCGTACGGTGTGGCATAACTGCCCTCATAGCGGTTGCCCTGCCGGAAGATCATGCTTGTATTGGTCTCGCCTTCCCGCTGCATGGTCACGGTGCCGTCTTCCATGGTAAAAGTGACCAGGTCAGAGGCTGTCGATTCCGGCTGCGTTTCGGTATAGCGGAGACGCCAGCGGTTCTGTTCCTTGCTGCCGCTCAATTCGCCCGTGGTGAAAAGACGGATCTGGTCCGGAAAGTCTTCCATTCCGAGATCCTGAACGGTTCCCGTTACGCTGAGCAATACTTTTTTCCCGCGCATGGGTGCGCCTCCTTTCCTGATTTGTTGTGTTATTATAGCATATTGCAATCTCTGTGGCAATGCCCGAAAATGAGGCTTTACAAAGCAGTGCGCCACTTGCCAGTTAAGGGTGGGTATGATAGAATTCTTAGGAAGAAACGGAGCAAAGGAAAAGGATATGAATCTGGACGAACTCAATCCCATGCAGCGCAAGGCAGCCGAGCAGTTGACGGGGCCGGTACTGATCCTTGCCGGTGCGGGCAGCGGAAAAACACGTACGCTGACCTACCGTGTCGCGAACCTGATGGCGCACGGCGTACCGGCATGGCATATACTGGCACTGACCTTTACCAACAAGGCAGCCCGGGAAATGCGCGAGCGTATCGAGCGCCTGGTCGGCGCATCGGCTGAAGACGCGTGGATCGGCACGTTCCACAGCATCTGCTGCCGTATTCTCCGCCGGGATATCGAGAAGCTGGGATATGTGCGCGGATTCACGATCTATGATGAGGATGACCAGCAGCGGGTGATCAAAAACCTGCTGAAGGAGCTGGATATAGACGAGAAGTACCTGCCTGTCAGGACGATATCGGAAGCGATCTCGGATGCGAAGAACCGGCTGCTTACACCGGACGAATGGCTGCAGTCCGGACACGGCGATTACCGTTCGCAGAAGATCCATGACATCATGACACGCTATGAGCAGCGTCTGAAGACGGCGAATGCGCTGGACTTCGACGACCTGCTGATGAAGACCATCCAGCTGTTCCTGGACCATCCGCCCGTGCTGCAGTATTACCAGCAGCGGTTTGAATATGTGCATGTGGATGAGTACCAGGATACCAACTATGCCCAGTACCAGCTTGTCCGCCTGCTGACGCAGGAGAGCCGGAATCTGTGCGTGGTGGGTGACGATGACCAGTCGATCTACGGCTGGCGCGGCGCGGACATTCGCAACATCCTGGACTTTGAAAAGGATTTCCCGGATGCGGTGACGATCAAACTGGAGCAGAATTACCGTTCCACCGCGAATATACTGAATGTGGCGAACCAGATCATTGCCCATAACGAGGGGCGC
>JAFZPO010000157.1 GCA_017550305.1 Clostridia bacterium | reverse complement strand
GCGACCGGATGCCTCCTGTGGATCCGGATTTTACAGAGGAAAATGCGTAAAAATTGTACAGGCACCATTCATTACAAACCGTAGTGAATGGTGTTTTTTCCTTGCTTCCTGTTGTCAGGCGTTCTGGAGGTCCGATTGACAAAGACGGCTTGCAACGCTACAATATATACGGGAATTTGTACGCATGTCGCGCATTGGGGGAACAGTATGCAGCGTGGATGGAAGACGTATACAACGTTACGAGCAGCATTGACGTGCTGCCTGCTGTGCGTTGCCCTGCTTGTACTGGTTTCGCTTGGCGGGGCATTTCCCGGCCTCGGTGCAGGTGCGTTTGTGCTGTTTGCAGGCCCGATGTGGCTGCTGATCTCGACCCTGACCGCAGGGCTTCTGCCGGCACTGATCTGCCTTGTAATGATGCTGGTATCTCTGGCCATGAGCGGCAGTATGCTTGTGTGCGCATTCGGCGCGGGCTACCTTTTGCCCATGATGGCAGCCTGGCTGTGGTGCCTGACGGAGAAAAAACGTTTCTGGACGTCATGCGGCGTGGTATTGGCTGCGCTGGTGGCCTCGCTGGCAGCGATCTTCCTGCTCCTGCAGGGCATGACAAAAGGCATGCTCTATGATGCGGCGGGAGGCGCTGCAGCTGCTGCGGTCAATACGCTGCCGGTAAGGGATACGCTGCTGTACATGCTTGCTTCCAACGGCCTGCTTGCATTGCCCGCTTCCATGCAGGATACGGCTTTGGTGGCAGTACCTGGCGGATATGCACTGTCTGCTGAGGTAGTGAGCGAACTGCTTCTGCAGGTGCGAAGCATGGTCAGTTCGCTTTTGCAGGGACTGGTCCCGAGCATGCTGATCTCCGGAAGCGCCCAGAACGCTGTAGCCGGTATCGCACTGAGCATATATTTCGGCCGCAGGGCTGCACAGCGCCGTGCCTACAAGCGCAATGAAGATGAGCAGGAGATCCCGGACCTGAATATGCCGCCGCTTCGCACGTGGCATATCCCGCGGCCGTGGGGACTGCGCATCGGCCTGCTCGCATCCGGTTATCTCCTGATACGTTCCGGAAGCAACGGGATGCTGGTCATGCTCGGAACGATGATGTGGCAGGCGTTCTGTTTCTGCTTTATCGTCCAGGGCCTGGCAACACTCAACCATTCGCAGCACCGCCGCGGTACGGCCAAGGTCTGGCGCGTGGCAGTGATCGTGCTCGCATTCGTATTTCGCTTTATGCAGATCGCGCTGGCAGTAGTCGGTGTGGTCGATCAGATTTCGGATTCCCGCGGCCTGCGCAAACCGCTGCTGCCGCATAACGAGGAGGAATAAACAACATGAAGGTCATTTTACTGCAGGATGTCAAGGATATCGGCAAGAAGGACGACATTGTCAATGTAAGTGACGGCTATGCCCGCAATTATCTGTTCCCGCGCAAATGGGCAATGGAAGCGACCGAGAACGCGGTCCGCGTGGTCGAGCGCAAGCGTGAAGCCGAGCGCAGGCGTGAGGCGGAAGCCCGTGCCGCTGCTGAGCAGACGGCCGCGAAGCTCAAGAACAAAGTCGTCATCCTGAAGGCTAAGTGCGGTGAGAAGGGCCGTCTGTACGGAAGCGTGACAGCACAGGAAGTTGCTGACGCGATCCAGGCAGGCTATGAGGTGGAGATCGACAAGCGCAAGGTTGAGATCAAGGAACCTGTACGCCAGCTGGGCGATTATGAGGTGACTGTGCACCTGTATCCCAATGTCAGCACCAGGATGCTGCTTCGGGTAAAGAATATTGCGGAGGGCTGATCATCTGTGAGCGAACAGCGACCTGCCTACATGGACGCTTTTCCTTCTGTCCCGCCTCAGAGCATTGAAGCGGAACGGAGCGTTCTTGGCGCGCTTCTGCAGGACGGCAGTGCAGTGACTCTGGCGACAGAAATGCTGAACGCGGAAGACTTTTATACGCCTGCACATAAAGCTATATATGAGGCGATCCACTATCTGGCAGCGGCCGGTACTGCTGTTGACCTGGTGACGGTGGATGCCGAGCTCACGCGCCGCGGTACGCTGGAAGGCGTGGGTGGTACAGCTTACTTGATTGAATTGATAAAAGATATGCCCAGTACGGTCAATGTGCAGGAGCATATCGGGATCATCCTCGAAAAGTCGACCCTGCGGCAGTTGATCCGTGCGGCTTCGACGATTACCCGCAACTGCTATGCGAACCAGATGGAGCTTAAGGACATCCTCAGCGCGGCTGAAAAGGAGATCTTCGATATCGTAATGCGCCGTACAGGCGCCGCTCAGCTGATCCCGATTCGTGAAGTGCTGTACGAGACTTACGCAAAGATCGAGGAGCTGTCACGCCTGGGAGGCAAGGTGGCCGGCGTAACGACCGGTTTCTCGAAGCTGGACAAGGACCTGACCGGTATGCACGGCGGCGAACTGCTGCTTATGGGTGCACGCCCGAGCATGGGCAAGACGAGTATTGCGCTGAACATTGCTGCTTCCGCTGCGAGGAAAGGCTACAGCGTGGCGATCTTCAGCCTGGAAATGCCCCGTGAACAGATCGCAATGCGCCTGCTGTGCAGCGAAGCGCGCGTGAACATGCAGAGCGTGCGCAGCGGTACCATCCGCGACAAGGAATGGATGAAGCTTGCCCAGACGGTCAATCCGCTGAGCAATGAAAAGATCTTTATCGACGATACTGCAGGGTTTACTCCGATGCAGATGCGTTCGCGCGCGCGGCGCATCATGGTGGAGAAGGGCCTGGACCTGATCGTAGTCGATTACCTGCAGCTGATGGGCGCGGACGGGCGCAGTGAGAACCGTCAGCAGGAAGTCAGCGAGATCAGCCGCCGCCTGAAGAGTATTGCGCTCGAGCTGAAAGTGCCGATTCTTGCATGCGCGCAGCTGAGCCGCGCGAATACACAGCGTACAGTCAAGCGCCCCATGCTGAGTGACCTACGCGATTCGGGCTCGATCGAGCAGGATGCCGACGTGGTCATGTTCCTGCATCGCGATGCCTATTACGATTCGTCCAGTGAGGAGACGAACTCGGCCACGCTGATCATAGCCAAGCAGCGCAACGGCCCGCTGGGGGATATAAAGCTGAACTGGCTGGCGGAATATACCCTCTTTGAGGACGCTTATTACGGAGACGCGGAAGGCTGACCGCGCCGGATGGGAGCAGAAAATGGATCAGATTGCCGTCGCGGCATTTGAAAAGGACCTGAAATTTGAAGGCTTTCTGTTGGTGCGCACGAGTGAACAGCGTGCGTCTTCCAACGGCAGCCATTATCTGGATATGACGCTCAGCGACCGTACGGGAGACATGAATGCCAAGATGTGGGACGGTACGGTCACGCCTCCGCAGGTGGGCAGCGTGATCAAGCTGCGTGCGCAGGTGACCGAGTATAACGGACGCCTGCAGCTGCGCGTGAACAAGCTGCGCGAAGCCGAGGAAGGCGAATACGATATGTCACAGCTGGTGCCCTGCGCGCCTTATCCGCCCAAGCAGATGCTATCCGAGATCAATAGTACGCTGGACGGCATGAAAAACGGGACGCTGAAGGCACTGGTCAGGGAACTGCTCAATATGGCAGGGGATAAGCTGATGTATTATCCCGCAGCGCAGCGGGTGCATCATGCCGAACGCAGCGGGCTTCTGCATCATACGACGTCCATGCTGCAGACAGCGAAAGCCATGCTGAAGATCTATCCGTGGCTGGACGGGGACCTGCTCTGCGCGGGAGTGATCGCGCATGACCTGAGCAAGATAACCGAGATGCAGTCGGATGAATGCGGCAATGTAAACGATTATACGGTCGACGGACTGCTTCTGGGGCATCTGGTCCGCGGAGTCACGCAGGTGCGTGAGGCGGCACGCCGCGCGGGCCTGGCCGAAGACGACGAATATGTACTGCTCATGGAGCATATGGTGATCAGTCACCACGGCGAAGCGGAGTATGGCAGTCCCCGTCCGCCGATGTTCCCCGAAGCAGAAATGCTGCATTGGATCGACCTTGTGGATGCGCGCATGAATGAGATGAACGGCATTGTGCAGCGTACGCCCGCAGGCGCGTTCAGCGAGAAGGTCTGGTCGCTCGACCGGCGGATTTACCATCCGCATTATACGGCGGAGGCCGCTCTCGCAGCAGACAGGGAAAGCGAGAAAAACACGCCGCGTCCGGATGCGGAAACGGCATATCAGGGGCTTCTGTAAATGTCCGGGCTGTACGAAGAGGATACGATTGCGGCGCTGGCCACTCCGCCCGGACAGGGGGGCATCGCTATTGTGCGCGTCAGCGGCAGCGCTGCGCGCGCTTATTTTGAGAAATTGTTCCGTCCTGCCGGACAGCAGAAGGTGGAATCACACCGCATGCTGTACGGGCATCTGTATGATGAGCGGGGAACACTGATCGACGAATGCATGGCGGTCCTGATGGTCGCGCCCCGAAGCTATACGCGGGAGGATGTGGCGGAATTCCATCTGCACGGCGGTCATCAGACGGCACGCCAGGCACTGTGCGCACTGTATGCGATCGGTGCACGGCCGGCTGAGCCCGGCGAGTTCACGCGCCGTGCGTTCCTGAACGGGCGCATTGACCTGAGCCGCGCGGAAGCGGTCATGCGGCTGATCAGTGCGGAAGGCGAACAGGCCGCACGGGCGGCACTGCGGCAGCTGGATGGCGGGACGAGCGCCTTTGTACGTGATATCCAGGCGCAGGGGATCGCGATCACTGCCGGTGTGGCGGCGGCGCTGGATTACCCCGAAGAGATCGACGAGAAAGAAGCCGCTGCGGACACGGCATCCCAAGCCAGGATGCTGGCAAAACGTCTGACAGACGCCTGCAATGAACGCGCTGCGCGCCTGCTCGAGAGCGGGTTTGAGGTCGTGCTTTGCGGACTGCCCAATGCGGGAAAGAGCTCACTGCTGAACGCATTGCTGGGTGAAGAGCGCGCAATCGTGACCGATATCCCCGGTACGACCCGCGATGTGGTTCGCGGAACGATCCTGCTGAACGGACTGGCAGTGCACCTGAGCGATACGGCGGGGATCCGCGCGCAGGCTGACACGGTGGAAGCGATCGGGGTGGAACGTGCGCGGGCGGCGATGAGGTCCGCGGACCTTGTATTGCTGGTCATGGACGGCTCGATGCCGATGACGGAAGAAGACGAGAAACTGCTGCATGAAGCGGAGGCATACCCGCATCTGGTGCTTCTGAGCAAGTCGGATCTTCCGCACGCTTTTGAGTATCCCGGCGCGCTTCGGGTCTCAGTACGCACCGGCGAGGGCCTCAAAGAACTCCGTGAAGAGCTTGCTGCGCGTGCGGGAGAAATAGGTGAGATGCCGCTGACCGATGCCCGCCATATGCGGCTTGCACGGCGGTCTGCGGAACTGCTGACGGAAGCCGCAGAGGCGCTTGAAAGGGGCGAGCCGCTGGACCTGGCGGCCGTGTCGCTGTATGAGGCCCTGGATACCCTGGGTGGCATCACGGGAGACCGTGTGGACGAAAAACTGCTTGATGATATTTTTTCCCGCTTCTGTGTGGGGAAATAACGGGAGAGCATTTCGTGACAAAAAGAACGGATGTTGTAAATAAGCGGCTGGACCGGTTCCTGGCCCACACGCTGGTATACGCAGTACTGGCTTTTGTGCTGCTGCGCGTGCATAAGGCAGCGCACTTTGAGCAGGTACTGTACTCGGCGCTTGGTATTGAAAGCGGTTTTCCGCTGCTAAGGATACTGGTCTATACTGTCTGTGCCGGTGTGTATGCGGTATGGGTTTTCCGCTGGTGGACCGGGCGTCTGAAAGACGTGAACCCGATGCTGCTCACCATCGGGGCAATGTTTGTCATCCTCTGGATATCGACTGCCCTGCATCTGGGCGATTCAGGATACCATATTGACTGGCACGCGGGCTTTGCGCTGATGCTGCTGCTGGACATGGGCCTGCAGCGGGAACGCAAAAGCGTGCTGAGCGGGTTCAGCTGGGCACTGCTGATCTGGGTGCTCTTGCATCTGCTTTCCATGGCGATCTATCCGAATGGTTATGCCGGCCAAAGCGTGGAAGAGAATCCGCTCTATGTTCCCGAATGGCTGCTCGGAACGCGTACGATGTACTTCCGCATCACGCTGTCCGCGCTGGGGTTTGAGGCGGTCTGCGCACATGCCTGCCGCGGACGCTGGACACTGCGCACGGTATTCGTGGCGCTGATCGTACTGGTGACAGTGATCCTGCAACGCGGTGTAACGGCGATCATAGGCTTGCTCTTCCTGCTCCTTACGCTTGCCGTGCTGCGCGGACACGCGCTTCCCAAATGGCTGAATCCGGTCACGGCGGCGGGCGTATCGGTACTGCTGATGGCTGCTTTGCTGCTTTATCAGAACGGAGCGGGCCTTGTGACACAGGCACTGGGCAAGGATGTGACCATGCTCGCGCGTACCGACGCATGGCGCGCGGCACTGAACGCGATCCGTGACAAGTGGCTGCTGGGCATCGGCCAGCATCCGGTTGCCGAAAACGAGGCTTTGCTTGGCGCAACGCATACGCACAACCAGATGATCGAACTGCTGCTGCACGGCGGTGTCATTGCACTGCTGGCTTATCTGGGGATGATCGTGCTCGCAGGCCGTGACGTGCTGATGTACCGGCATAGTGCTGCGGTCAAGACTGCGGCACTGCTGCTCATGGCGTTCCTGCTCATGGGCACGGCTGAGATCTTCCATAATGAACCGGTCTTTTATCCGTTGTTCGTACTGGTCTCACGGGCGGACTGCCTCAGCAAGGGGAGCATTGAGCTTCCGGACCTTACACTGCGCCGCAGATAGATTTACAGTCTGTGCATTGCGGCGGACTCCTGACGGATGGTATACTGAACAGGACAGAAAGGATGCCTTTATGCGCGATACGTTTCTTATCGTGGACGGAAACAGCCTGCTGCACCGGGCGTTTCATGCCCTGCCGCTGATGGACTACAACGGCGTGTATACCAATGCCGTGCACGGATTCCTGAACATGCTCCTCCGCTGCATACGCGAGCGCACTCCGCGTTGGTGTGCAGTGGCTTTTGATGAGCACGGCCCCACTTTCAGGCATACTGCCTATGATGCGTATAAGGCGGGGCGCACATCCACGCCCGACGAACTGCGCCCGCAGTTCGGGGTATTGAAAGAGATCCTCTCAGCCATGGGCCTTGGCGTGCTGAGCCTTGCCGGTTATGAGGCGGACGATATCCTGGGAACGCTGTCCATGCAGTGCAGGGAACGCGGTATCGACGCCCTGCTGCTGACCGGCGACCGAGATGCGCTGCAGCTGGTCGATGATGAGACGACACTGCTTCTGACGCGCAAGGGTATTTCGGAGATCGAGGAATGCACCCCGGCGCGCGTCCAGGAGCTCTTTGGAGTCACTCCGGCGCAGATCATTGATCTGAAAGGCCTGATGGGTGACAGCAGTGACAATATCCCGGGCGTTCCGGGCGTGGGTGAAAAGACAGCGGTCAAGCTGCTTGCCGAATATGGCACGCTTGAGAACGTGCTGGCACACGGCGGTGAGATCAAGGGCAAGCTGGGCGAAAAGGTACGCGACAATGCCGAGCAGGCGCGTTTCTCGCAATGGCTGGCCACGATCCGCCGCGATATCCCGCTGACGGTCCGCTATGATGACTGCGAATGCCATCATCTGGCGGACGGCGTCGAGACGATGCGCAAGTATGGCCTCATGACGATCGCGAACCGTCTGGCTGCGGAGAGCGGCGAGACGGGCGAAACGGCAGCGGCCGAAGAAGAGACCTTTGACGACTGGCAGTCCCTGACGCCCGAAACGGTGTCGGGACTTTGCAGTGCAAAAGGGACGCCTGCAGTCTATCTGGGCGAGGAAGAGCTGTCGCTGTGCAGCGGGAAAACGCGCCTTCGCGCGGCACTTGGCGGGCAGACGGATCTGTTCGCTGCAGCGGCTGTGAGCGATCCGCTTGCGGATGCGGCGGAAGTCTGGAAGCGCCCGGTCGTGACGCATGACGGCAAACGCCTGCTGCATGCACTGGCGGGAAGCGGGCAGCAGTTGCCGGAGATCGCCGGGGATACCATGCTCGCGGCGTATATCCTCGATCCGCAGGCAAAGACCTATCATCTGTCGGCGTTCGCCGAGGCGAATGCTTCAGGCGTATTGTCGCTGGCCAAAAAGCAGCGCGCGGAGATGAAGAGCCTGGGCGTGGAGCGGGTATACGACGAACTCGAACTCCCGCTGCTGCGCGTGCTTTTTGACATGGAGCAGGAAGGCTTTGCGGTAGACGCTGAGGTTCTGCGGGAGATCGGGACGCGCCTGTCCGAACGCGAGAACGTCCTGCGCGATGAGATCTACCGGCTCTGCGGGGTCGGGGAATTCAATATCAACAGTCCCAAGCAGCTGGGCGAGATCCTGTTTGAACGCCTGGGCCTGCGTACGGGGCGCAAAACGTCCCGGGGATATTCTACGGATGCGGATACGCTGGAAGCGCTGCGGGATGAACATCCTGCCATTGCGCCGATCCTGGAATACAGGCAGGTAAGCAAGCTGCACGGCACATACATCGATGCGCTGATCCGCAAGGTAGGTCCTGACGGGCGTATCCATACATTCTTTGACCAGACCGGTACGGCAACAGGCCGTATCTCCAGCGCTGAACCCAACCTGCAGAATATTCCCGTGCGCAGCGATATGGGGCGTGAGATCCGCCGCGCATTCGTGGCGCGTGAAGGCTGGAAACTGGTGGACGCCGACTATTCGCAGATCGAACTGCGCATCCTGGCGCATCTCTCCGGGGACGCGGCCATGATCGACGCGTTCCGCAAGGGCCAGGATATCCATGCGCGTACCGCGGCGGAGGTCAACGGCGTGGCGCTCTCGGAAGTGACGCCGCAGATGCGTGCACACGCAAAAGCCGTCAATTTCGGACTGGTGTATGGAATCAGCGACTTTGGCCTGGCACGCAATACGGGCATGTCACGGCGTGAGGCGGCTGACTTCATCCAGCGGTATTTCGCCGCGTATCCGGGCGTGCAGGCGTACATGAAGCGTGCTGTGGCCGAGGGATATGACACAGGCGCTGCGCGTACGCTGTTCGGACGCGTGCGTAAACTGCCTGAACTGCGTTCACCGAATGTCAACCTGCGCAATTTCGGCGAGCGCGTTGCCATGAACGCTCCTGTTCAGGGGACGGCTGCGGATATCATCAAACTGGCAATGGTGCGCGTGCATGACGCCCTGCGCGCACAGGGACTGGCCAGCCGCCTGATCCTGCAGGTGCATGACGAACTGATCGTCGAAGCGCCTGCTGAAGAAAGCGAACAGGTCGCCGTGCTGCTGCGCGACTGCATGGAGAACGTTGCCGAGCTTTCGGTGCCGCTGACGGTCGAAGTAAAGACAGGGAGCAGCTGGTATGAGACCAAGTGAGCCCTTTGTGCTGGGCCTGACAGGCGGCATTGCCTGCGGCAAAACGACCGTGGCGCGTTATCTGCATGACCTCGGGCTGCCTGTGCTCGACGCGGATGCCGTTTCACGCAGCCTGACGGCAGAAAACGGCGAAGCGCTTCCCGCCGTGCGGGAGGCCTTTGGCGAAGGCGTTTTCAATGGCGAACAGCTGGACCGCCGCGCACTTGGACGGATCGTCTTTTCGGATCCCGAAAAGCGCCGCAGGCTGGAAGAGATCCTGCATCCGATGGTCATCGCGCGCATGAAGAAGGCGACCGAAGCGCTGGAAGCGCCCATTGTGGTCTGGGATGTGCCACTGCTGTATGAAGCGGGCATGGACGCGCAGTGCGGTGAAGTCTGGTGCTGCTATATAAGCGAGGCTGAACAGATAAGCAGGGTAATGCGCCGGGACAGCCTGCCGCGCGGGGAAGCACAGGCGCGCGTGAACAGCCAGATACCGCTCAAGGAAAAATGTGAGCGTGCGGCGCATACCATTCATACCGCCGGTAGCCTGGCGGCGACACGCCGCCGTGTACGCGGGCTGCTGAGCGAACTGCGGAGGAGAAACGGGCTTGAGTGAGACAAAGCCGACAGGGCGGAAACCGCGCAGCCAGAAGCATGAGAAGACCGGCGGCGGTGTAAAGAAAAAAGTCACCCGCACGAAAAGGAAGAGCGGGATAATCCCCTGGCGTGTCATGATCGTACTGGGGCTGGTTCTTCTGATCGCTGTGCTGGGGCTCGTGATCAGCCGGAACAGCCTGACGAAGCTCGAGCGTGAGCGCGAGGAGGCGGAGGCGGCATACGAGCGCGAAGTGGCGCGGCATACGGTGGCCTACCGCGGATGGATCGAGAAATATGCGGATGAAAACGGCATCGAACCGGCTTATGTCGCGGCGATCATCCTGCGCGAGAGCAGTTATGACCCGCGTGCTACCAGCAATGTCGGTGCGCGCGGCCTTATGCAGCTTATGCCAAACACCTTTGAACAGGTGCGCAGCGCACTCAAGGAAAACGCCACCTTCGACGACATGTATGATGCCGAGACCAATATCCGCTACGGCTGCTGGTACCTGGGCTATCTGAGCCGGATCTTCAACGGTGACCCGATCGAGATGGCATGTGCTTACCATGCCGGGCCCAACAATGTGAAACTGTGGATCATGAATTACGCTGCGGACGGTGAGAATCTGCAGCTGGACGAAATCCCCATGGAGGATACCCGCTATTATGCGGGAAAGGTGCTCAATGCATATGCGATCTATTTCCAGCATTATTACCCGGATCCCGCTTAAGCGCGCGGCAGCGCTGGTCCTGCTTCTGGCCGTGCTGTGCGGTGCTGCAGGCGCGGAGTATTACAACAGGGACGGTATCCATCTGGGTATCATTTCCGTTGCGACCGTGCGCACCAATCCGCTGACGCCGGTGGAGAGGGAGTTCATGTCGCTGACTGACATGGTCTATGAGGGACTGATGTACCTGAATGACGATTATCAGCCCCAGCCGTGCCTTGCGGAGCGCTACAGCAGTACCACGGACGGAAAGACGTGGTATTTCTACCTGCGTACCGATGTGACCTTCCATGACGGCACGCAGCTGACGGCGTATGATGTGGCCGCCACTGCCGAAGAGATCCTGCGTCTGGCCAAGGATGGGGAAGGACGCTATGCGTCGCTGAAGTACTTTATCAACTCCATTTCGGCAAGCGACAGCCATACGGTCGTGGTGAAGACGAACCGCGCCAATTACGGTTTCCTCTATGCCATGACCTTCCCGATCCTGAAGGCGAGCGAGGTCCAGGCGGACAATCCTGTCGGCACGGGACCGTACTATCTGGACCTGTTTGAGCCGGGTACCTATATGCTTCTGAGCGCCTATACGGGCTGGTGGAAGAACATCCCTGATTACCGGCAGATCCTGATCAATTTCTTTGCAACGAACCGCGAGCTGATCTCCGCGTACGAGTACGGGAACGTGGACGGCGTGCTGACGCGCGCGATCACCGCTGCCCAGTACCGCGGCGCCGCGACGGCGTATAATATTGATTACCGCACCACACAGCTCGAAACACTGCTGCTGAACAACAATGCCCGCGAGCTGAACGACGTACGCGTGCGCCAGGCCATCCGCTACATGATCGACATGGACGACCTGGTCAATAACGTGTATTACGGCATGGTGACGCGTACGGATACCCCGCTGATCCCCGGCACGTGGACCTACTGGAATGACGGGAACAAGCAGGAGTATAACCGCCAGCGCGCCATGGAGCTGCTGGACGAGGCAGGCTGGGGCACATATAACGATGACGGTGTGCGCACGAAGGTAATCGACGGCAAGATCGCCAACCTGCATCTGCGCTTCTATGTGTATGAGGAACAGGATAATTCCGTGCGCGTGGAAGTCGCCAACCGCATTGCGGATCAGCTGATGACGGTCGGCGTGGAATGCCGTGTTGAGACCATTACGTACAAGACTGCGGCAGAGCGCCTGAAAGCCAGCAATTTCGATCTGTGCCTGGCTGCGTTCAATGTGGATTTCACGCCCGATCCCGGCTATCTGCTGATCTCGGGCAATACCTGCAATTACGTGCGTTACAAGAGCACGGAGATGGATGACCTCATCCAGAAGACCCTGCGCTCCGCGCTGGAGTTCAGCGATTATTCCGCCGCGCTGCAGAGGATTCAGGCACTGTACTGGGAGGACTGCCCGTTCGTGTGCCTGTATTACCGCAACGGCGCGATCCTGACACGCGAGATGTTCACGGACGCCCGTGACGTGCGCGAGCCGGAAGTGCTGCGCGGGATCGAAAGCGTGAAGAGACGCTGATACACACGTTTTTGCCGGAGATAACTTCCTAGAAACATCAAGGGAATTGGCGGAACAGGCGTACCTGTTCATCCAATTCCCTTTTGAATGCGCATTGGGTAAAAGAATACTACGCACCGGGCGCTCCTGCGGCACACGTCAGCGGACGCTTATTGCTGCTTCCTTCCGGACCTGACAAGGTTCGCGCGGCGACGTCGCACAGGACTCGATGCGTAGCTCGATTATTATAGCAGACGAATATGTGCTTGGCAAGCCCCTTATTTGCCCTGCGAGGCTTTGAGGGCACGGTATTCGCCCATGAACCGCTCGCGGAAACCGGGCGCAGGCTCGTCCCCGGCATTCCATACCGCGTCGAGGGCACTGCCGAGAACGGGCGGCATATCCGCGCGGATCATGTGCGCGTGCTTTGAGGCGCGCTCGGTCACGGCCTGGGCGTATTCGGGATAATTGAGCATGATGCCGCCGCTCATGACGACGTCGAAATCGCCGTCAAAATACGGCTCCGCGGCATAGGTATAGCGCGCAATGGCTTCGGCACCGCGCAGCATGATGCTTATGCTTACGGCATCCCCGGCACGGACGCCTTCGAATACCGTGCGCGCTAAGGAAGCGATATACGCGCGTCCGCCGCTGTAGATGGCAGGGATGTTCTCCTCGGGCGCTTTCCCCATCTGTGCGCGGATCAGTTCGTACAGTACGGTCTTCTCACCGCGTCCGTCGAGCGCGGCAAACGCTGCGCGCAGTGCGTCCTGGCCCAGGATATACCCGCTGCCGATGGTGTCCACGAGGTAGCCATAGCCGCCTATGTGATGGATCTTTCCGCCGACGCGCGCGAACAGGCAGCTGCCTGTGCCCGCTACGGCGCAGCAGCCGTCCTTCCGGCCGATCATGGAAGTGATGATCGCCAGGCCGCCGTCCTCCCAGCGGATGTTCCAGCCTGCGAACACGCGGTTCAGCTCGGGCAGCATAAGGCTGCCGTAATAGCGCATGGAGCTCTGGGCGACATAAACGGAGCGCGGGATCCCGCCGGGGATGGTTTCCGCCGTGCGCTGCAGGACACTTGTCAGATGCGCGACAGTGCGCTCGGGACCGACATCCATGGCCACGCAGCCGCGCGTGACATCGCGCAGGAAGATATGGCCCGTTTCGTCAAAAACAACGGCTTCCGTTTTGGTTCCGCCGCCGTCCAGACCGATATAGTAAGACATCGGATGCATCCCCCTTCCGATCAAAAAGATACCCTTGGATGCCAGTATTATAACAGATGGATCAGTGCTCCGCAAACGTGCCCGGAAACAGGCGGAAAGCAATTGTAAAAACAGCGGATTTATTGTAATTCTTCCTTATATGTGCTATACTGAAAATGGTAAACTATCTTTAGGAGTCATCTATGAATTTTCCTGCCATTATTACGGAGAAAAAGCTTGGGCATCCGCTGTCGGATGAGGCGATCGCGGCCTTTGTGCGCGGAGCTGCGGACGGCAGTGTGCCGGATTATCAGCTCTCTGCGCTGCTGATGGCGATCCGTCTCAACGGTATGGACGCCCGGGAGACCACGACGCTGACCATGGAAATGGCGCGTTCGGGGGATATGCTGCATCCCGACCTGGGCGGCACGGTGGTGGACAAGCATTCGACCGGCGGTGTCGGTGACACGACCACGCTGGTACTGGTGCCTCTGTGTGCGGCCTGCGGCGCGAAGATTGCGAAGATGAGCGGGCGCGGACTGGGCCATACCGGCGGTACCGTGGATAAGATGGAATCGATCGGTATGCGGACAGACCTGCCTGAAGAGCAGTTCCTGCGCCAGGTGCGCGAGATCGGATGCGCGGTGGTCGGACAGAGCGCCGAACTCGCGCCCGCAGACAAAACGCTGTATGCGCTGCGCGATATCACGTCAACCGTGGACAGCCTGCCGCTGATCGCTTCCAGCATCATGAGCAAGAAACTGGCCGCCGGCGCCGAAGGCATCGTGCTGGATGTCAAGGTCGGCTCGGGCGCCATTATGCCCACGTATGAGGGCAGCCTGCAGCTTGCGCAGACGATGGTGGAGATCGGTACCCGCGCCGGCCGCCATGTCTCGGCGCTGCTGACGGGCATGAATGAGCCGCTTGGCTCGCATGTCGGCAACCGTCTGGAAGTCAAGGAAGCGGTCGAGATCCTGCGCGGGGAAAGCGCGGGGCCGCTGCTGACGGTGTCCCTGCGCCTGGGCGCACAGCTGCTGATCGCGTCGGGAATCGCCAAGACCCCGGAAGAGGGCGAAGGGATGCTGCGTGCCGCGCTGAAGGAAGGCCGCGGGCTTGAGAAGCTCCGTCAGCTGATCCGTGCCCAGGGCGGCGACGAAAGCGTCTGCGATCATCCGCAGGTGCTGGCCGACGCGCCCGTGATCCGGGAGCTCGTGTCGGGCGCGGACGGCTATGTCGCGGCCATGGATACGATGCAGATCGGGTATGCATCGCTGGAGCTCGGTGCCGGACGCAAGAGGAAAAGCGATGTGATCGATCCGCAAGTCGGATTCATCGTACATGTGCGCATAGGCGATCATATTACCTGCGGACAACCGCTGTACACGCTGTATGCGGCAGATGAAGACAGCGCCGCGCGTGCGGAAGGCATGCTGCGCGCAGCGATCCATCTGTCTGATCAGCCCGTTCCCCGTGAAAAACTGCTTTATGCTCTTGTCACGCCGGATGGCGTGCAGACGCTGTAAAAGAAAGGAAACTGCCATGAAAAAGCTGTTATTCGTACTCGTTATCGCTCTGCTGCTCTGCTTGACTGCCCTGGCCGACGAAGCCGCGCCCCTGACCGTGGATGAACTGATGGGTTTCTGTGACGCGGCCGTGGAAGAAGTGCTCGCCCGTGAGCCGGTCGCGGCACAGGAAGCCGAGGACGGCGGATATGTATTCGACTACGGTGATCTGCGCATCTATACACCTGACGCGTCCTTTACCGCGGACAGCCGTGTGACCGGCGTGGAACTGCTCGGTGAGAACGAGGACCTGGATGCCCCGCGCGGCGTGGCTCTCGGAAGCACGCTTTTTGAACTGCTGCCCGTGTATCCGCTGGACAATGAGAACCTGGCCGGTGATTATGACGCCGCCACGCTTTACATCAGCGGTCTTCTGCCCGGCACGGTCAATGTCGGTTACATCGTCCGTGACGGTGCCCGCGTCAGCCTGGCTGCATATGAGATCTATACGCCTGACGGCGAGCGTGCCGAAGTGTGCGGCGTGCAGTATTCTCTCGAAGACAATACGGTCATGAGCGTGCGTGTGCTGCTCAACGCCCGTGAGTTGTCGCTGGACGGCGCGCAGGAGGAACTGGACGCGCTGGCCGCGCTGCAGGAGAAGGATGAATACCGTGTCTACCGTTCGGATGATCCCGCGCCGCTGGCCCGTGAGGACCTGACCTTCGGACCCATCGATTTCGTCAGCGCGACTGCTGATTCCATGACTGCCGTTCTGGGCATTGCCGAGAGTGATACCTGGGAAAACGACGGCGAAGGTTTCCTGCGCATCCTGCAGTGGGAAGGCGTTCAGGCCATCTTCCAGTATGACGCCCAGCGCAGCGGTGAAGAACTCGCGCTGCTGCAGATCTACGGCGGAAAGCTCGAAGGCCCGCGGAACCTGCACATGGATGATGACATCGAAAGCGTCCTGGAACGCTTCCCGCAGGAGAACACGATCGGCGTGCTGTACGGGGACGGAGAGAACGCGCCTTACGGCCGTCTTGAGCTGAATGACGGCGGTGCCTATATCGTGTATGCAGTCGAGGTCGAGGAAGGCGCGGTACTGCTCTCGCTCACGTTTGTGGGAGACCGTCTCGCCGACATGACCTGCTCTGTTCTCTGATTGCTGAATGATGCGGATGCCGGGCACACCGGCATCCGCTCCAAATGATTCTGTTTTGAAAAGCGGCGCCTTTTGCCGCATTGTCTGGAGGCCGTTTTTATGAAGATCGACCTGACCTGCCCTGTCGAACTGTGGCACTATGCATTGCCTACGGAACAATATCCGGTCTGCCGGCTGCAGCTGTTCAATCTGACTGAGAAAACAGTTGTCAGCGTACAGGCGGTGTTTTCCTGCTATGACCAGACGGGTGCATTGTCCTCCCGCCAGGTGGAACGCGTGCAGGGACTGTCCGGACCCTCCCGCAGCGCTTTTGAGCTGGCTGTGGTGGTGGAGAACGGGGCACAGGCTGCCGGTATGGATTTTTCGATCGAGAAGGTCTGGTTCGATGACGGTGCGGTCTGGAGGCACAGCGCGGACCATATCAGCGAGTTCATCCCGAATCCGCTGAACGATGCGCATCGCCTGGAAGTGCTCCGCTCGCTCGCGGGCGCCGATGCTGCCGGGTATCCGAGCGATCAGGGCGCGGTCTGGACATGCGTATGCGGACGCCCCAATGCCGCTGCCGCGGATACATGCCGCCGCTGCGGACGCTCCAAGCAGGAAGTGTTCAAGCGCTTTAACGAGGCTACTGTGGAAACGGTGATCTTCGAACGCGAGAACGCGGCTGAGGAAGCCGACCGCCAGGCGCGCGAGTCGGCAAGAAGGCAGGCGGAAGAGGAAGACAAGGCGCGCCGCAAAAAGCGCCGCACCCGCCGTCGTGTCCTGGGAACGATCATCGCTCTGCTGCTGGTGGCAGTGCTTGCCTTCGGCGTATATTTCCACGGCATCCCCTTCTATAAGTTCTACACAGCTGAGCGCCAGCTCGAGAACGGCGTATATACCACGGCGCGTACGACGTTTGAGGAACTGGCTGCCCAGCGCGGTGTGCGCACGCTGCCGGTAAAGATCGATGCCATCGGCCTGGATGTTGACCTGATGGACATGCAGCTTTATTACCGCAGTGCGGAACTGGCCCAGGAATGCTCGTACCGCCAGGCCGCGGAGACCATGGCAGTAGGCACGATCCCCGCCCTGCGCACGGCGCAGGATGCGTTTGAGGCACTGGGCGATTACCGCGACAGCGCCACGCAGGCGCAGGAGACGCGCTACCGCCGCGCGGGACTGCTGGCGGCGTCAAAGCAGTATGAGAGCGCTGTTGCGCTTTACGATGAGATCAGAAGCTACCGTGATTCGGCGGCCCAGCGCAGCGCGGTGGTATATCAGTGGGCTTCGCAGCAGATGGAGGCGTTCGATTACGCAGGCGCGCGGGAGAAATACCTGACGCTGGGGAATTACAGCGATTCCGTGCGCCGTGCGCAGCTGTGCCTGTACCAGCCGGCGCTGGACGCAATCGAGTCCGGGGAATACCTGCGCGCGATCGATCTGCTGACGCAGCTGGATGCCGGGTTCGAAAGCACCGCGGTGCGTCTGCAGGAAGCCTATTACGGCGCAGCCAGTGATTTCTTTGCCACACAGGACTATGAGACGGCTGCTGAGTATTATCTCCTGGCCGGCGATTATCTGGATGCCTACCTGCAGGCGGCTGCCTGCCTGTATGAGCCGGCAGTGGCGCTCTTCGAAGAGGGAGAATACGAGGAAGCCAAAGCGGCGTTTGACAAGATCCCCGCGTATAAGGATGCACTGACCTATTCATGGCGCTGCTGCGCCGCATTGGGCGAAGCCGCCATGGATGCGGGCGATTATGAGACCGCGCGGACCTATCTGGGCGAAGCTCTGGACTATGAGCCCGCGCAGGCGCTGTTCCTTGAAGCGACCTACCTGCCCGCTGCCGCGCTGCAGGAGTCGGGGGATCCGAACGGCGCCCTGGAACTGTTTGAGACTATTCTTGGTTACCGTGACACGGACGAGCGCATCCGCAGCATCCGTTATGCGCAGGCCGTCGAGCTGATGAATTCCCGCGATTATGCGGCAGCGGCCGAAGCCTTTGAAGCGCTGGGCGATTACCGTGAGAGCGCGGAAGAGGCCCTGAACGCACGCTACGGATATGCGATGCAGTTGCTGGATAACGGTGAATATGAAGCTGCGATCGCGGCTTTCGAAGCGCTGGACGGATACCTGTCCAGTGAGAACGCCATTCAGCGTGCGCAGTACGGACTGGGCACTGATGCACTGGATGCCGGGGATACGGCAGCTGCTGCAGAGTATTTCCGCCTTGCCGGTGACTATGAGGATGCTCCCGAACTGTTCGAAACCAGCATCTACAAGATGGCGCTTGAAGCGCTGGAAGCGGGAGAGAACGAGAATGCAGCGGCGCTGCTCGAGCAGATCCCGAATTATGCGGATGCGGAAATGCTCCGCCGCGAATGTGTTTACCGTATGGCGGAAGCCCTGCAGGAGGCCGGCGATCTCAGCCAGGCAGCGAGCCTGTTCGCATCCATCAGCAGTCATGAGGACGCCAAAGAGCGTGCAGCGGCCTGCTATGATGCCTATTATGCCGAAGCCTATAATACTGCCAAGGCGGCCATGGAACGCAAGGATTATCCTACCGCGATCGCGGCGCTGGAAAGCGTATCACGCGAGAACGCCGGTATGGCATATGCCGATATCGAGCATATGTACAAGGAAGCCAACTACCAGTACGCGAACCGCCTGTTTGAGGACAAGAAGCCTTACGAGGCACTGGTGTATTACCGCCATATCCTGGATTACCGCGATGTGGCGCAGAGGCTGGACCGTGTCTGCTACCGGATCCTGGGCAAATGGGAGAGCGTGACCGGTGTGCGCATGGAGTTCCGTGAAGACGGCACCTGCACGATTGACGGACGCGATTACTACTTCCGTGCGACCACTTATGCGTTCTATGCCGGAGACAGGGCTGACGAACTGATCAATGAATGGACGATCTATTCCTGCACGGATAAGGCACTTTCCATCATGAATAACCGCACTAAAGCGCAGTATAAACTGACGCGCATTACGGAATGAGCGGTTTAGTACAGCGCTATCTGGCATATACGGAAACAGAACGCGATAAACGTCTTCCGGCACTGGACGGGGCTCGCGTGCTGTTTGTGCTGTTTGTCGGTGCCTATCACATCTGGCAGCAAAGCTGGCTCACGCCTGTGATCAGGGTGTCCGGGCATATATATTCCTTGGATCCGCTGCTCCGTTCGGGCTATCTGTGGGTGGACGCCATGCTGCTTCTCAGCGGGTTCCTGCTCTACTGGCCGTATGCGGAAGCCGCGGAAGACGGACGTCCGCTGCCCTCGATCGGTGCCTTTTATAAGCGCAGGCTGCTGCGTATCGTGCCGTCTTACTATCTGTGCGTGCTGCTGATGCTCTTCCTGGTCGCACTTCCCAACGGAAGTTACCGGCTGGCGGACGGCACCCTGGACACCGGACGCATGCTGCGCGACCTGGCCGCGCACGCCACCTTTACACATAACCTGTTTGCGTTCAGCTATACAGGCTCACCGCTGAACGGAGCACTGTGGACGCTGGCAGTGGAAGTGCAGTTTTATCTGCTGTTTCCCTTTATCGCGCGTCTGTTCAAGCGCTGGCCGGCCTTTGTATGGCTGCTTATGACCGCGGCCGCCTTTGCGTACCGCGGCTGGGTTAAGACACTGCCCGACACGACACTGTACTTTAACCAGCTTCCGGCCATGCTGGATGTCTATGCGAACGGAATGGCAGCTGCCGCCATCTATTCCGCTCTGAAGCGCAGGATGAAACAGGACAGATGGACGGCTGCGCTTTTCACCGTGATCCTGTGCATTGCGGTATGCGGGCTGCGGCTGCTGGTCAAGAACCAGGCGGGCATTACCGGTTACGAGAACATCCGCATGGGCCAGATGTACCACCGCTTCCCGCTGTCTGTGCTGACCGCCCTCAGCATGCTGGGCGTGCTCTTCGGGATACGCCCGCTGCGCCTGCTGCTGGGCAACCGCGTGACAGCCGTGCTGGCAGCGGTTTCCTATCAGTTTTACATGTACCACCAGCCCCTGGCAGTACAGCTGAAGGCATGGGGGATCCCCGCTTCGGTCAGCCCCTCGCCCTGGATGAGCGGTGAGAGATCGTGGCAGATTCTCTATACAGCGCTGTGCTTTGCCGGCGCGCTGGCAATTTCTGTATTGATTACCTATGCGTTTGAGCGGCCTATCGCCCGCCTGGGGCGCGGAAAGAAGCCGCGGAGGAGGAAAGCATGAGAGCGTTGCTGCGCAGGGGCTTTGCCCTGCTGCTGGTCCTGTGCCTGCTGCCGCTGGCCGGCGGTGCCGCCGCGGAAGAGCGTGTGCTGAACGGTGTGGTGCGCGTCTGGCTGTCTTCCATGGGACAGATCAGCCAGGTGGATCTGACGGTCTCCGGCAGCTATTCGCTGGACGGAACGGTCGCGACTGCCCTGCCTTCCGGCAGCAGTCTGCGCGTGACGATGAATACGTCAAACGGGCACCTTACGTTGACGCGCAGCGGTGTCTCGTCAGACATGGGCACGGATTTCCGCCTGCTCCGGCACGGCGAGGATGAGACCTGCGGCGTAGTGATCTCGCAGGCACGCACCTCCAACCGCTATCCGGGCGATATTCGTTTCCTGTCCGTACAGAGCGGCGGCGCGTACCGGCTGTATGTGATCGTGCATGTGTTCATGGAGGATTACCTCCGCGGTGTCCTGCCTTACGAAATGGGCAGCAGCGCGCCCCTGGAAGCGCTCAAGGCGCAGTGCATCTCTGCCCGCACCTATACGCTCAGAGCGATGCAGGCAGCCAGCGCGCGTACTTATGATGTCGTGGATACCACAAGCGACCAGGTGTATAACGGCACGCCTTCCGGCAATGCCGCCTGCGTTACCGCCGTTCAGGAAACGCGCGGCATAGCACTGCTGAACGGGACCGCGTTCGCTGCTACGTACTATACGGCTTCCAATGGCGGGCAGAGCGAATCGGTGCATAATATCTGGGGCTCGAGCGGATACCCGTACCTTCGCGTCAAGGATGATCCGTATGACCTGGGCAATACTGCCTCCCAGAGCCGCAGCTTCTTTGTCTCCGCATCCGGTGCACAGACCGCCGCTCTCGCGGAACTGCTGAACGCCAAGGCGAAGACGGTGTTCTCCGCTTCAAGCGCTGTTGTAACGGCTGTTACGAACGTGCTTCCGCATACGCCGCGGTACGCGGAGCCCAGCCGCCTGTATACCAAGCTGGACTTTGACGTGACCGCGACATGTGACGGCGTTTCACGCACGGGACGCCTGACGTTTGATATCTTCAGCGAACTGGAAGGTCCGCTGTCCATGAGCATAAACAGCGACAATAACGAGCTGTGGAGCGTGACTCCGTCTGCCGGCGGGTTCACAGTCACGGCCAGGCGCTATGGCCACGGCGCGGGCCTGAGCCAGCGCGGTGCCATGAGGATGGCGGCGCTCGGATACAACTGCGAGCAGATCCTTGCCTTCTATTATGAGGGCTGTACCTGCGCAGCCTACACGCTGGTGCGCACGCTGCGCGGGGCGCTTGGAAGCAGTTCGGCCGCGGAAACGACGCGCGCGGAAGCGCCTGCTGCGATCACGAACAGCGGTGCGACCGCTGCGATCGTACAGGTCTCTTCCATGCAGGCATCCCTGCCTCTGCGTGTTGCGGCATCCGCCACTGCCGGCATTATCGCCGGAGTACCGCACGGCGCGGTCGTCAAATTGCATGCTGCCGTTGGCAGCTGGTATCTGGTGACATACGGGGAACTGACCGGTTATGCTTCGGCTGACGGCCTGCGCCTGCTCGGACTGCCTGACGGACAGCAGCCTTCCGTAACGACGCTCACGGCGTATGGAACGGCACAGGGCGACCAGCTGAACCTGCGTCAGGGAGCAGGCACTTCCTATGCTTCACTGATCCAGATCCCCGCAGGCGCGGAGCTTCCGCTGCTTTCCGTCAGTAACGGCTGGGCAAAGACCCAGTACGGCGCACTGACGGGCTATGTCAGCATGAATTACGTGAAGCGTACGGACAGCTATGCCGGAACGGCCGCTGAGCCTTCCGCGTCCGGTGCGCAGCTGACAGCGGACTGCCCGCTGTATCTGTCGCCGTCGCGCGGTGCGCATCAGGCGGCGCAGCTGCAGGCGGGGGACCAGGTCACAGTCAAGTATGACGACGGTTCCTGGAGCATGGTGTGGACGAACGGGGTGACCGGGTATGTGCCCAGCACGCTGTTGAACCCGACCGGGATATCCACAGCCGCGTCTGAGGATACGCCGCAGAGCGGCGAGCAGTATGCGACCGTGAATTCCACGGCTTCTTCCCTGAACCTGCGCGCGCAGGCGAGCATGAACAGCGAGATCCTGGCAGAGATCCCCTACGGCGAAAAGGTCATCGTGTCGTCGCTGGGCGACACCTGGTGCCGCGTACGCTGGCATGGTGTTGAGGGCTGGTGCATGCGCAGCTATCTGCAGCTGGGCAGTGAACAGCAGGACCAGACGGCCCTGACCGCCGTTGTGACGACTGCCTCGGGCAGCCTGAACCTGCGCAAGTCTGACTCCACGAATTCCACGATCCTGACCACGATCCCGCGCAATGCGACCATTTCCGTACTGGAACGCGGCACGACCTGGAGCAAGGTGACCTACGGCGGGTTCATCGGCTACGTGATGAGCAAGTTCCTGACTTTCGGCAATTCGTCCGCAACGCCCGTGCCCACAGCCGTTCCTGTCGTAACTCCCGTGCCGACCAGCACGCCGAATTCCGGGACCGCGCGCGTTACGACTGCTTCGGGCAGCCTGAACCTGCGCAGGGAACCGGCTACGGGGAACAACATTATCGCGCGTATCCCGCAGAATGCGATCGTACAGGTGCTGGGTATCAGCGGGACATGGACACGTGTCAGCTATAACGGCCATACCGGGTATGTGATGAGCACGTTCCTGACCTATACCGGCAATGCGGGCGCGACGGCTACGCCTGCACCGGCAGTCACTGCCGCACCGACAGCGTCCTCCGCGGCAGCGTATGCACGCGTGACGACGGCTTCGGGCAGCCTGAACCTGCGCAAGGCGGCACGCTCTTCGGCTGGCATCCTTGCCCAGATCCCGCAGTATACGGTCGTGACCGTTGAGGAACGCCTGGGTACCTGGACACGCGTTACATATAACGGCCGTACCGGTTATGTAATGACGACCTTCCTCACCTTTGTCGATGTGGATACCACGCCGACCCCGCGCCCGACGGAGAACGTGAGCGGCACGGTAATGACCGCCCGCGTGACAACGGAGCGCGGAAGCCTGAACCTCCGTGAGCGTGCGGCAAGCGGCGCGAAGATCCTGACTACGATCCCGCAGTATGCTACCGTGACCGTGCTGACGCGCGGGAACACCTGGTCGCATGTGACCTACGGCAGTCATACCGGGTATGTGATGAGCAGTTTCCTGACCTTCACCGTGACAGATACGCCTGCGACGCCGGCACCTGTCAGCGGCGCGTCTGAGCCTTATGCGCGCGTCACTACGCAGGAGGGCAGCCTCAATCTGCGTGCGCGTGCGACCCTGACGGCGGAGATCCTGACGCGCATTCCGCAGAATGCGGTAGTCACTGTCCTTGAAAAAGGCGCTGTATGGACACAGGTCAGTTATGGCAGCCGTACGGGATACGTCAAGACGCAGTTCCTGACATTCTTCGCTTCATCGGCGAATGAAACGGCAGTGCTGCCTGTCGCACAGACGGCAAAGATCGCTCCCGGCACCAGTACGGTGACGCTGCGAGCATCAGCGGATGAAACGTCCGCTTCGCTTGCGGCGATCGCGCGCGGGGAGTATGTGCTGATCATTGCACGCGGCAGCGTATGGTGCCAGATCAGTTATGAAGGCAGTACGGGCTATGTGCTCACTGCAGACCTGGAGCTGCCCTGATGGAACTGCTTCCCAATGAGCGCGTGGACGACCTGCAGCGCGGCGGGCTGAGACTGATCCAGCGTACGGACGGTTTCCGCTTTGGAACGGACGCCGTACTGCTCAGCGATTTTGCTTCCCCGCGCCGTCACGACTGCGTGTGTGACCTGGGGACGGGCACGGGCGTGATCCCGCTTCTGCTCTACGGGCGCGAGCCTACGATCATGGCCGATGCCGTGGAGATACAGCCGGACATGGCCGAAATGGCATCACGGTCCATGGCAATGAATGCACTGGAAGACAGGATCCGCGTGAAGACGGGCGATCTCCGTCAGATCCGAGAGCTGCTCCCGGCCGCGCGCTATGACCTGGTGACATGCAACCCGCCTTACGGCAAGGCCGGCGGGACACTGCTCAATCCTGACGAAGGAAAGCGCGTGGCGCGCCATGAGGCGACCTGCGGCATCCCCGATGTCATGGCTGCGGCTGCCTGGCTGCTGCATACCGGCGGACGCTTCTGCTGCGTATTTCCCGCACCGCGGCTGCTGGAACTGACGGATGCCGCGCGTGCATGCAGGCTGGAACCCAAACGTCTGCGGATGGTGCATTCCTTTGCTGGCCGCGCTGCGCATCTGTGCCTGCTTGAAGCGATGCGCGATGCGCGTCCCGGCCTGACAGTGGAACCGCCGCTGATCGTTTATGACGCGGAAGGCATCTACAGCAGCGAGATGCGGCGTATCTACGGCATGGAATAAAATTCACAAAGAACCGCAATTGTGGTATAATTTTCTGTAACTCATTCCGAGAGGAGCGATTGTATGTTTAGCAAGCTGATGAACAGCTATTACTACGGAAAAAGCGGAAAAGGCGATTACCGCCGCGAGGATCTGCCCAAGAACCGCTGGCAGCTTTTCTGGGAAATGCTGCGCATCCGTTTTTCCGGTATCTGCCGCATTAACCTCATGACCTGTGTGGCGTGGATCCCGACCATGATCGTGCTGGTTATTCTTGCGAATGCTGTTCTGACGTGCAGCGATATCACCACGATGACCGATGAGGACGGGCGTTCCTATACGGCGCTGGTATATGCGGCGCAGACCGACGAAGCCGGGAACGTGGTCAGCGAAGAGACCAGTGTCGCCCTGCAGGGCGTGCTTCAGATCTCATTGCTGATGCTGATCCCATGCCAGCTGATCCTGGGCCCCATCCAGGCCGGTCTCGCTTACGTAACGCGCAACTGGGCACGTGACGAGCATGCGTTCCCGTGGGGGGACTTCAAGGACGCGGTGAAGGACAACTGGAAACAGGCGCTGGGTGTGTCCGCCATTACGGCCATCCTGCCCTTTGTGCTGTATATCTGCTATATCTTCTATAACCAGATGCAGCAGCAGAGCAGGTTCTTCCTGCTGCCGCAGATGCTGACGCTCGTCCTGGGCCTGCTGTGGTACCTGGGCCTCGTCTTTATGTATCCGCTGCTGATCACCTATAAGATGACCTTCCGTGAACTGATCAAGAACGGCATCATGCTGGCTGTTGCGCGCCTGCCCATGACGATCGGCGTACGCCTGGCGACGCTGGTGCCCGCAATCATCGCATTGGCCGTGATCTTCTTTACCGGTTCCTGGCTGCTCCCGCTGATGCTTCTTGCCCTGTATTACATCGTGCTGGGCAATGCCCTGGCGCGCTTTGTGTACGCTTCCTTCACGAACGGCGTGTTCGACCGCTATATCAACAGCAAGATCGAGGGCGTTGAGATCAACCGCGGCCTGGCCAAGGAAGAGGATGACGACTTTACCGAGGAAGACGAGCCGCAGGATGAGCCGCCGGCAGCTCCGCAGGCATAAAAAGCGTGTATACGGATTTTGCGGCGGTATATGACCGCCTGATGCAGGATGTGGACTATGATGCCTGGGCAGACTATTATGCTGCGATGATGCAGAAGAACGGCGTGCCCCGGGGCGGGACCGTCTGCGAGTGTGCCTGCGGAACAGGCAGCCTGACCGTCCGCCTGCAGGCGGCCGGATACCGGATGACGGGCATCGATCTCAGCCGTGAGATGCTGTCCGTCGCGCAGCAGAAGGCGCGCGGGAACGGGCAGATGATCCCGTTCGTACAGCAGGATATGACGAGCCTGCGCCTGCATAAACGGCAGGACGCGGTGCTCTGCACCTGTGACGGGCTCAATTATCTTCTTACACCCGAACGCGTACGCAGGTTTTTCCGTGCGGCATATGCGGCCCTGAAACCCGGCGGACTGCTGGCGTTTGACCTGTCCACACCGGACAAGCTGCGTGGCACACTGGGCAATCATACGCTTGGCAGCCGTGAGGAAGAGACTGCCTATGTATGGCAGAACACATGGAACGAGCGCAGCCGTACGGTCTCGATGGCACTGTCGATCTTTGTGCGCGAGCAGGACGGACGCTACGTGCGCCTGGAGGAAGAACAGACCCAGCGCGCGCACACCATGGAAGAACTGAAATCATATCTGGAAGACGCCGGCTTTGCGCATGTACGTTTTTACGGAGACCGCACAATGCGCGCGCCCGCTGCCGGGACCTCTCGCTGGCACGGGACGGCTGTCCGCCCCAAGGAGTAGTTTTTAATGCAGAATCAAGCTTTTGATGAACAGGATGCCCTGCTGCGCATGACCGTATGCGGCGGTGAAGCGCGCGTAGCGCTGCTGCGCACTACGCATACCACTCAGCGCGCGGGGGATATTCATAATGCCTCCGATACCGCGATCGCGGCGATGGGGCGGATGCTGACCGGCACGGCCATGCTCAGTGCCATGATGAAGGAACAGCAGGCGCATATCACCACTGTGGTTGACGGCGGCGGCCCGGCAGGACGCATCACATGCGTTGCGAACGGCGGCGACCTGAAGATCTCCGTGACGAACCCGCATGCGGCGCTGCCGCAGCGTGCGGACGGTGCTCCGGATGTGGCCGGCCTTATCGGAAAGGACGGCGAACTGACCGTGATCCGTGATTTCGGTGTCGGCCAGCCGTATATCGGCAAGACGAAACTGGTATCCGGTGAACTGGGTGAGGATTTCGCGGCATATTATACGCAGAGCGAGCAGACGCCCTCCATCGTATCGCTGGGCGCGATCGTCAAGGACGGCGTCGTGCTGTCGGCGGGCGGCGTGCTGGTGCAGGCAATGCCCGGATGCAGCCGTGAAACGCTGGAGCTGCTCGACTTGCGCGCAATGCTGTTCTCCGGCATCAGCCGGGATCTGTTCGAGGATACGCTGGACGAACTGGCTGAGCGCTGGTTCCACGACCTTACGCCTGTCATGCTTGGCCGGCAGCCGCTGCGCTATTACTGCGGCTGCAGCCGTGAAAAGGCGCTCAGTATGCTGCGCGCCGTTGGCCGCGACCAGCTGATCGAGATGCTGGAACAGGACCATGGCGCTGAGATGACGTGCCATTTCTGCCATTCCCGGCACGTGTTTGACGAAAATGACCTGCGTGCGCTGATCGGCACCGGGATGAATTGAGGAACCAGCCGTGCCCGATGTGATTCCAATGCAGATGACGGCCGCTTTCTGGCGCGGCAAGGCACAGCGTGCCCAGCGCAGCGGCGACCTGCCTGAAGCGATCCGCTTATACCGCGCTGCACTGCGGGTACAGGAAAGCAGCGGTGTGCGGCGAGAGCTGGCGCAGCTGTATGCCGATGCGCACTGCTTCTCCGCAAGCGAACGGCTGTATCTGGAGAACCTGGCTGCAGATGCCGGGGATACGGACAGCCTGTACGGACTGGCACGCACGCGCTCCATGGCGGGCGACCGCCAGGAAATGGCGGACCTGCTGGACCTGTATCTGCGGGTGTCCCCCTGCGGGGAGCAGGCGGACCATGCGCGCGACATATTATGGGATATGCCGCGTTCGCCACGCCCGAAGAAGCGCATGCGGCGCGCTGAAACGCTGCTGTACCAGGCCGAGAGAAGAAAAAACGATCCCGAGGCATGCCAGGAACTGCTGCACAGGTCCTGGAAGCGGGGGCATACGCCTATGGCAGCTCAGATGCTGAGCCGCTTTTCACTGCAGTCGAATGCCAGGGCAGCACTGCGCTATGCGCAGGATGCAGCTGCAATGATGCCGGATGACCTGGAAACGCGTCTGCTTCTGGCGGCGGCACTTCGGCAGATGAAAATGCCGCACGCCTGTATCTCGGCGCTGCGCCAGGCGGCGAAACTGTGCACCGAGCCTGTGCAACTGGCCATATTCTTCCAGCGTGCGCTGGCAATGGACGGTGTGGATATCGCGATCGAGCTGTTGGAAAAGGCGCTTCTGAAGGCGCCTTCTTCCACGGACTGTATGCTTATGCTGGCTTTGGCACTGAGTACGGCGGGTAAAGATGAAGAACGTGCAGCAGAACTGCTGCGGCGCGCATCGGAGATCGACCCTGACGATCCCATGGTGCAGACGATGCTCGCAGCCACATCTGAAGATCAGCCGGACCCTGCAGAACGCTTCGGACAGAGTCTGGAGAAACTGCGGCACATGGGCCCTGACACGCCAGACTCATGGAAAGTGCGCGAGGAGATTTTCTTCCTGATGCAGATGCCCATGCAGGGAATAACGTCGCTTGTCACATTTCTTTTCCTGCAGACGGGCGATGTGAAGGGACTGCGTTCCGTACTGCTGCGCGGAAACCTGCCGCCGCAGCAGACAGGAATGATCCTCGGTGCGCTCGCATCCCTCGGTTCGCCGATGCCGTGCCTGGCGCGTGTGGACGGGCATATGATGCTCCTGCCCCAGCAGGAGCGCCCCCCCTATGACGCCGATTTACACGACCTGCTCCGGCATCTGCTTCGGGAACTGAAAGGCAGTGTCCCGCTGGATCTCGTAGTGCGCGAAACGCCTGCGGCCTGGCATGCGCTTCCCGAGAGCGTGCGCAGGCACTGCGCGCAGGGGCGCGGGACATGGGATACGGTGATGTCCGCTTACCTGCTTTACCGTGCCGGTGAGACAGACGAAGCGGAGAAGGTCCGGGAAAAAAGCAGCTGCCCGCGCTTTGTACGGCGCGGATTACGTCGGCTGAACAACAGAAGGGAGAATGCACGATGAAATGCATTGATTTCGATAAGGCTTTCGCGCGTTATGCCACACAGTGGTTCCGCGAGCATGCCAAGGAATATAGGAATTATGACGCCATGGAAGCGGCTGTTCCCGATGTATATGAACGCTTTCTGGACGAGCCTGCGGACTTTCTCGCGCATGCGAAGCCGGGTGAGTATTTCCGACAGTGGGATGACGCCAAACTGCTGATCGACTGGATGGAAGATTACTACAAGCAGAATGTGCCGGTCCCCGACATGCTGCTCAACCGCATTACCGAACTGGGCGAGGCGGCTGAAAAGCGTCTGTATGCACTGCTGCAGAAGGAGCGCACGCCGCAGGAAGCGCGCATGACAGCGGTCTCCCTGCTGGGTGAGCTTGAAAGCACACTGCCCATGCAGCTGTATATCAGCTGGCAGCTGCACCGTGAACGCGACGATGAGCTGGCGGATGCCGCCTGCGAGCGCCTGACCCAGATGGGTGAGGAAGCCGTAGCGCCCATGCGCGCCTTCCTGGATGACGCAAACGATGCCGGCAAGGAAGCGCTGTGTTCCGTCCTGTCCCACTATGACGACGAGGACGGGAAAGTACTGAACGAACTGCTGCGTCTGATCCGGCTGCCCGATGCAAACGTGGCCACGCTGGCCGGATACCTGGGCAGGCTGGGCGATGAGCGTGCTCTGGAGACGCTGATCGATCTCGCGCTGGATGAGGACCGCGGGTATCTGGATTATATCGAGCTTCGCTCTGCGATCGAGCAGCTGGGCGGTGACGCGCCCGAGCGCACGTTTGACGAGCGGGATCCCGAATATGAAGCAATGGCACGCCTGCAGCTGCCTGACCGCAAGCAGGACGGAACAGAAGAGAACGGCGGAGACTATTTGCAATGATGATTTGTTCGCACTGCGGGACGCAGGCGGAAAACGGCGCGCGTATCTGCCCGGTTTGCGGCGGAACGCTGAGTCCATACAGCGGCAAGGACGGGGCAATGACCATACGGCAGGGCCGTATGCGTGCTATGCCTCCGGCTTATATGCCTGCTGCTGAAAGCGGGCAGTACAGGCAGGACGCGGGACGTCCCGGTGACCGGCGCAAGCTGGAAACGGAAACGATCCGCGCGCCGCAGCGCCGCAGGTCCGAAGGCGCGAAGCTGCATGGCATGCAGCGCCGCGGTGTTAACCATGCGCTGCTGATCGCGATACTTGCCGTTGTAGCAGTACTGATGGCGATCGGCCTGCTGGTGCTGGCATTCCGCCTGCCGCAGGGACACCTGCTGCTCCTGCGCGCGACGCGCGACAAACCCGAGCGTCAGGAACAGGTGATCGGCCTGATCGGCGAGGAAGCGGCAGCCGAAGCACTGTGGCAGATCGGCCATGAAGAACTGGATGAGGGCATGGTGACGCGTGCGATCACCACTTATCTGCAGGCGTATACGCTGTACCCGCAGATCAAAGGTCTGTATGATCATCTGCTCAGCCTGGCGGATGCCTATGAGGCGATCGGTAACCTGAACGATGCCGAACAGGTGTACCGGCAGCTGTTTGAACAGGTCGATCCGAGCAATCCGCTGGCATACCGCTATCTGATCGACCTGATGCTGGACCAGAACCGTCTGTTCGAAGCGACTGACCTGATGCGCGTGGCATACGAGAAGACGAACGAACTGAGCTTCAAGTCCCAGCGCGAGCAGCGCGTGCCGCTCGCACCGGTATCCGATCCGAGTACCGGCCGCTACATGCTCGAGCGCTCTGTCGCCCTTTCGTCGCCGCAGGATTATGATGTGTACTATCTGCTGGATGACAATGAAGGCGAGCTTCCCGAGAACGGCATCCTGTATACGACGCCGATCCCGCTTGGCGAGGGTACGCATGAGATCCGTGCCGTATGCGTTTCTTCCGAACTGCTCAGCGACGAGGTCACACTGCGCTATACGATCTGGTATCCCACGCCCAGCGCGCCGCGCTCACGCGTTCTGACCGGCGTATATGACAAGCCCATCCGTGTGCGCTTCTATATGCCCAATGAGGACGCGGATACGCCTGACCAGGAGCTGACCATTTACTACACGATCGACGGCACGACACCGAACAGCGATTCACCCATCTATGACCTCAAGGCTGATGAGGGCTTCCGCCTGACACTGGGCAAGTATACCGTCCGTGCGGTGGCGGTAAACCAGTACGGAAAGATCAGCAATGAATATGTGGGAACTTATACGATCAGCGGACGCGTGACGCCGACATACTTCCGTGATACCGACGACCAGTTCAAAGCGTTCACGCTGGGCAAGTCCACCTATGAGGACTTCAAGCGTCTGTATGGTCCCGGGCGTGAAGAATACATTGATACGCCCGAGACATATTCCGGAAAGACACTGCGTGTGGTGTATGACTGGGGCGAGGCGCGCTTCAGCGATGTCGGCAAGACCCTGTATGCCGTCAGCACGAATTACGCGTCCATGACCGGCCCGCGCAATACCAAGGTGGGCATGAAGCCTGACGAGGTCATTTCCGCGTTCCGCGATATAGGCCAGGTGGCGAATGCAAAGGGCGACCGCAGCCTCTATTATGACGTAGCGGTCGGCTACGGACGGTATTATCAGGAAAGCGAAACGTCCGCGCGTCTGGAGTATGTCTACTGGCGTGAGGACGACGCTACGACGACCCTGCTGTATACGTTCACCAATGGTGTCGTCAGCCGCATCAGAATGTCGATCCGCGGCCTGATGATGGAGTAAGGAGCTGCAAGATGATCAGACGTGCGGAAGAAAGGGACATACCGCGTGTGCTCGCACTGCTGCGGCAGGTGAACATGGTGCATCATCTGGGCCGCCCGGACCTGTTCCGGCCGGAGACGAAGTATAATGCAGATGAACTGCGCGGGATATTCTCTGACCCGGAGCGCCCTGTCTTTGTCTTCGCTGACGGACAGGATACGGTGCAGGGGTATGCGTTCTGCATCCTGCAGCATCCCGGCAGTGCGCTGATGACGGATATCCTCACACTGTATATCGACGATCTGTGCGTGGAGGAAGCCTGCCGCGGGCAGGGCATAGGCCGGGCACTGTATGAGCATGTGCGCGGATATGCGAAGCAGATCGGATGCTATAACCTGACGCTGAACGTATGGGCACTCAACGAAAGCGCACTGAAGTTTTATCAGAAATGCGGGCTTGTGCCGCAGAAGTACGGTATGGAGACGATCCTGTGACTGGAACAACGATCAGTATTCTGCCCATGACGGCGGAAGACGCACCGGCTGTGCTGGACATGATGCGCGTGTTCTATGCCTCGCCTGCCCTGCTCAGCAACGGTTCGGAAGAGATATTCCGTAATGATATCGAAGCATGCGTGTCAGAGAATCCCTATGCATCGGGGTATGTGCTCCGCGCAGGGGAGAAGATGGCCGGGTATGCGATGCTTGCGCACAGCTTCTCTACCGAGTCCGGTGCTCCCTGTATTTGGGTCGAAGACCTCTATCTGCTCCCGGAATTCCGCGGGCAGGGTATCGGAAGCGCGTTTCTGAAGTATGTACGTGAGCAATGGCCGCACGCCGTACTCCGCCTGGAAGCGGAACGCGGTAATGCGCGTGCGATCTCCGTATATGAGAAGAATGGTTACAAGGAACTGCCATACATGGAACTGATGAGTCTGCCAGACGAGGACTGAAAAATGGGAACAATGGAAACGAAAGCCGCTGTGATGCAGGAGCTGAATGCTTATAAAGGCTCTGTATACCAGATCATACCGGATCCTGGTACGCCGGACCTTAAAAAGATAAACGAGATGTTCGGAGCTGCAGATGCCATAAGCATGCAGTGTGCGGAAAGATACCGCTGCCAGCTGTGGATAATGGCTTTTGTCGGAACGCTCCTGACAGCGTTTTTCCTGCTGTACTCAGAGATCAATCTGTATGTGATGATCCTGTTGTGCGGGGCTGTGCTCCTGGTCATGCAGCTGTTTGCCAGACAGGCAAAGAAAAGCGGATGCCACAAGAAATACCTGCAGTACCGCGTGCTGGCGGAGACGCTGCGCGTACAGTGCTTTCTCAGAATGTCCGGTACTGATCGGGATGCTGTGGAACTTCTGCCCTGGCCGCTGCGGATCGGCATTCCCTGGCTTGAAGGCATCCTGGCAGAGATCCCGCCGCGGCAGGCCACAAAGCAGTCCGTACTGGATGTATGGATCCGTAACCAGCACGATTATCATGCGCGGGCATTGAAACGCACAGAGAAGAAGGAAGGCCGCGATGAACAGGTCTCCCGGATCGTGCGTCTGGTGACCCTGATAGTCTATTTCGCGGCTGTAGTGCTTGAGCTGAGCGTATTCAGCCATCTTGCCGCAAGCGATGCGGTCGGGATCGCACGCGGCGTGCTCAAGTTCCTTCTGGGAACGATGTCTGCGGTCACACTCTTTACTGGTACGTATTACGGGCGTATGTCACTGTCCAATGTGATCGATGACCATAAACGCATGCTGGCATTGTATGAGCATGCAGAGAAAGAGATCCTGGAAAAAGGTGAGAATGAAGAGCTCCTGCTCTCCCTGGCACGTGAATGCCTGAATGAGAACGCGTCATGGTACGCTTACCAGAGTAAGAACGAGCCGACCCTAACACTATAGAAAACGGCACCACGAACAAACCGGCGGATCATTTCAAGCTTGATCCGCCGGCTTTTTTTCAAGGTTCCTTTACTCGAGACAGACACCGTCCTGGCGCAGCCAGGTCCTGAGCGTATCTGTGTTGACATGGGCAGGCGCCACATTGTCCCGGATGCAGAGCGCGGCTGCAGTACCGGCACCCTGGCCCATGGCAAAGCACGGCGGGATGACGCGGATCGCAGCCAGGCATTCCTGGTCGCCGGAAGCACAGCGGCCTGCGACCAGAAGGTTGGTGATCTTCTGCGGCAGCAGGATGCGGTAGGGAACACCGTACGGGTCATCGCCGCGAGTGCTCTCATATACGACCTTGCTGCCGATATGCGTATCAAAGCGGTTCCCGGACAGGAAAATATCATCGTCATGACGTACGCTCAGCTTCATTTCAGCGCCGGTCAGCACAAAATCACCAACGATGCGCCGCGACTCACGCACGCCCAGCATGGGTGCAGAACCCAGCAGGCGGATGTTCGCGCATCCGGGGATATACTTCTTCAGGAAATCGATAATGATGCGCACCTGTTTCCGTCCCTCGATCTGCGCATGCGTCAGGTCCTCGGGATTGCAGTAATCATAATGATCGATGCGTGACATATTGACACGCCAGACGCCGTCCAGGCTCTCATAGAGCGCGACCTTTTCGCGCGGAATGGGGAACTCACCTTTTTCGCGTGCCTCGCGGACCTTGTCCATGAACCACATTTCGCTGATGTCCGAACAGGTCGCACGGTAGGCCTCAAGCGCTTCCTTGTCCACTCCGTCGATCAGGAAGAACAGGCTCGCGGGCTGCGGCTGGCCGTTGTTGTTCTTGCCGACTTCGAACGGCGCGCCGGCATCATAAGCAACATCCGCATCGCCGGTGCAGTCGATCACGACCTTTGCGTGGATCGCCCGCGGACCGCCCTTGGCGGCAAATACCACGGTATCGATCCGTCCGGTATGCGTGATGGCATGCTGGAACATCATGTTATAGAGCAGGGTGACTCCTGCTTCCATGCAAGTTTCTTCTGCAACAGTCTTGAAGACTTCGCTGTCGAAGGGCGTGATGTGCGCATGCCCGCGTACACGCCACGCGCTGTAACTGCTCCCTGCTTCCATCTGCGAGGGATGGAGCGCGCCGCCGGCCTTCATCATGCGCCGGACGAACTCCTCAAAAAAGCCCTGGATGACCTGCCGCTTCATGGGCGGGTCATAGCAGGTCATGAAAGGCCCGACCAGGCCGCCTGTCGGGAGCCCGCCCAGGTATCCGTTCTGTTCACAGAGGATGACGCGCGCACCATGGCGTGCGGCACAGACAGCTGCTGCGATACCGGCCGGACCGCCGCCAATGACCAGAACGTCAGTCTCCTTCCATATGGGCAGATCATATTCGACATGGACGCTGTCCTGCGCTGCCATAACGGGGCCTCCCTCATATATAATATCGTTGCGGTTTCTTGATTTTTGACTTCGCCGACAGTATACTATTTGCGGAAAAACGTGTCAAGGAAACGCTCTCTCGGGAGGAAGACTGCCATGGAGAATAAAAGCGGCTGCCTGATCGCAGTAGATGCCGGCGGGACAAAAACGGAAGCCGTGCTGTTTACAGCGGAAGGGAAACTGCTGCGCCGCCTACGTACGGGGGGAATCAATCCGTTTGTATGCAGTTTTGACGCTGCGTGCAGCGACTGTCTGGAGCTGCTCGGGAAACTGCGCGCGGAAGCGCCGTCTCCAATCATTGCGGCGTATGCGGGCATACCTGCCCTGCAGTACTTCGGCGGAAGGATCGAGGAGCACCTGAAAGCACATGCTGGCATGCCGATCCGTGCAGAAGCGGACGGGTTTATGCTGATTTCCGCCATGCTCGGGCATAATGATGGTGCGGCCATTGTATGCGGTACAGGCTCAGGCGTATATATCCGTGACGATGAACGCCAGTATGAGGTCGGCGGCTGGGGCTATATCCTGGATGGGTGCGGCAGTGGTTTTGTACTGGGCAGGCGTGCTCTGCGTGCCGTTGTGCGTGAGGCGGACGGCCGCGGTGAAAAAACGCTTCTGACCGAGCTTGCGGATGCGCAGGTGGGCGGAGTCACGACCGACCATCTTCCCGAGATCTATGCAGGCGGGCGTGCATGCTTTGCTTCTTTTGCGCATATCGTGTTTGAGGCACGGAAGGCGGGGGACGCTGTGGCATCGCAGATATTTGATGACTGTGCGGCGGATCTTGCTGAAATGGTCCAGACCGCCCACCGCCTTGGTGCACTGAAAACGCTGGTGCTCAATGGCGGTATCTTCCGTCATTTCCCCGAGTACGCAGAAGCCATGTGCCGGATGATTCCGCAGGAGATCCATTGCGTGATGTCGGATGTGCCGCCGCTCTACGGCGCGGTAGTCGAGGCCATGCATGACGCAGGCTATACCTGTGATGAAGGTTTCCGTGAACGCTTCTTTGAAGGATATAACGCGGAGTAAAGAATGACATAATAACAGGGTGCCGGGCTCAAGTGAAGCCCGGCACCCGTTTTGCTTAATACAGTTACAGGATAAAGTAGCTCAGCGCGGCGGTAAGCACCCACAGTCCCGCAAACACGGCTGTCAGGATCCCGCGCGTACGCTCGGTCGGCGTATCCGGCTCGGCAGGCAGTTCAGCCCAGCGGCGCTTGAGCACCAGCTGGATTGCCCACAGGCAGATGACAGCGCCCACGCCCACCGTTGCGGCAGAACGCGGAAGCACGCCTGTGAGGCAGAGGATGTTGATGACCGTTGCCAGCACGAATGCGGCCAGGATCGCCCATTGCAGGCCTTTCTTGAGGATCACAGCTGCACCTCGCCATTCAGTTCGGCTTCGGTCACGATATTGTTTTCCAGGGCAAGACGCTCCAGCTCATCATAGATGCCGGCCATGGTCATTTCCATATAGGGACCGACATACAGGACATACAGGATACCGAAAGTCAGACCGGAGAGGAGGAGCCAGCCAAGGAAACTGAGCTCGGTGATGAACAGATCCATCTTATGGCCTTTCATCATCTTCTCAGAGATGCAGCTTGCTTCCATCGCGGGGACGTTTGGATGCTGATGAAGGATATAGGGAGTCAGGGCATAGCCCAGAGCCTTAATGATACCCGGGATCACGAACAGCAGCGACCACAGGAAAGTCTTGAGCATCATCCAGAGCATGCCGCCCAGTTTCCGCAGAAAAGTATCATCAAAGAGCGTGACGAACATCTCATTGACCGTCCGGGGCGATCCGCGCCAGCCGGCCAGGAAGAATCCGGCAACGGCGACCTCGAGCAGGGCATTGACGATTACGCCCAGGAAGCCCGCGGAGATAGCGCCGAGTACGACTGAGACAAGGGTCAGCACCAGGATGACTGCGATATACTGACTGCGGTTCAGGGGCAGGAGTTCTTTTGCGTGGTTCTTGATTGCGACGCGATCAAAGGTATACATTTCCGGTTTCCTCTTTCTTACTTGAGAATGTTATTGCCGTTGATAAAGACGGCCTTGATCTGTGTGCTGACTTCGAATGGATCGCCGGCGCACAGTACGATATCGGCATCCTTGCCTACTTCCAGTGAGCCGACGCGGTCTTCGATCCCGGCATGCCTGGCGGGATTGATGGTGATGGCCTGGAGTGCGTCAAACGGATCCATACCGCTCTTGACGGCCAGACCCGCGCACAGCGGCAGATACTGCTGGGGAATGACGTCGGCATCCGTAATGATGCTGACCTGCAGGCCGGCACGCGCGAGTACGCCGGGCGTGGTCCAGCTCTTGTTGCGCAGCTCCCACTTGCTGGCATCGGTGAGGGAGGGACCTACGGCGCAGGGATAGCCTTCCTTGGCCAGTTCTTCCGCGATCATATGGCCTTCGGTGACATGCTCCAGCGTCAGCTTGACGCCGAATTCCTTGGCAATACGGATAGCAGTAAAGATGTCTTCGGTCGCATGCGCATGCGCTTTGAGCGGGAGCTCCCCGCGGATGACCGGACGCAGCGCTTCCAGCTTCATATCGAAGGGGGGCAGCTTGCTTTCGTCATCACCGGCGGCAACGATCTTGCGCTCATACTCGCGTGCCTTGAACAGCATCTCACGCAGGCGTGCGGCAGTGGTCATACGGCTGGAATCGCACTTGTCACGGTAGCAGCGCTTCGGGTTCTCGCCAAACGCACACTTCATGGCAATGGGATCCTTGATGACCATGTCGTCAACACGGCGGCCGACGGTCTTGGTGGCAAAGAAGGTGCCGCCCAGGACGTTCGCGCTGCCGGGACCGACGCATACGGTGGTCACACCGGCTTTGGCAGCTTCCTGGAGAGGCGGCTGGATGGGCTTGAAGCCGTCAATACCGCGCAGGTGCGGGGTCACGATGTCGTTGTGCTCATTGTAATCGGTGCCTTCGTAGCCGATGCCATAGCCGGCCAGGCCGATATGTGAATGCGCGTCGATAAATCCGGCATAGGCGCGCAGGCCGTTGCCTTCAAAAATGTCAGCTTCAAAGGATTCGATGTTCTCTGCGATCTGGGCGATCTTGCCGTCTTCGATCAGGATATCGCCGAAAAAAGGTTCACGGTGCACACTGTCATAAATGGTGACGCTGCGGATCAGGGTTTTCATGCAATAGTTCCTCCTTTTGATTTTTATATTTCTTTCAACCAGCGCGCTGCCATTTCGGGCCATTCCTGGCAGGCAGGCTGCTGATGCTGATCGTTCAGGGGATAGGCTTCATCACTGCTCAGTGACAGGCCGTGGCATCCGTGCTGCCAGATATGCATCTCGCAGGGGATACCGTTCCTGCGCAGCGCGGCAGCAAACAGCAGGCTGTTCTCGACGGGCACCAGGTCATCCTCCCAGGTATGCCACAGGAAAGCGGGCGGGGTATCCGGGCTGACGAGCTTCTCGAGTGAAACCGAATCGCACAGCGCATCATGGTTCTCGCCCAGCAGGTTACGGAAGGAATCGCGGTGCGCGTGCTCACCGGCGGAAATGACCGGATAGCACAGGATCATGGCATCCGGCCGGCACGCTTTGCCCCATGGCAGCGTCTGCCAGCGAACGCCCAGGTGCGCCGCGGCATGGCCGCCGGCAGAAAAACCGAGAACTGCGATCCTGTTCCTGTCACAGAGCCATTCTTCCGCATGCGCGCGTACATAGGCCATGGCCTCGCCCGCTTCACGCAGTGCGGTCGGATGACGGGCCGGTGCGACTGAATACGCGATAATGGCGCACTGAAGGCCCAGGGACAGCAGCCTCAGCGCGATCGGTTCGGCTTCACGCGGAGAGCGGAAAAAGTAACCGCCGCCGGGAAAGATCAGTACAAGCGGGCGCCTGCGCTCCGGCTCGACAGCTTCGTTATCGGTCAGATAGGTCGTCAGTTCCGCGCCTGTTTCCGGCAGGATGATTTTTTCGCAGCGCATAATTCCCTCGTTTATCAGTCGATAAAGTCAAACTGCATGTCTTCGATCTGTACCGTATCGCCTTCGCCGGCACCGGCCTTACGCAGCGCGTCGATGACGCCTGTACGTCGAAGCGTCATATGGAACCATTTCATGCTGTCCGTGTCCTCAAAATTGACGCTGTCGATCAGCCGCTGCATGGCTGCGCCTTCGACCACATAGATGCTTCCCTCACGGCGCACCGTATATCCGGAAAGATCGGGAAGGTCATCCAGGAATTCTTCCTGTTCGAACGGCGCGGCGGGCGGCAGTGCAGCGAGCGCTTTCTCGACCGCGTCCAGAAGCTCGTCAAAGCCCTGGTGTGCAGCGGCGGAAACGGGATAGACGGGCACGTCAGGATACTGTTCACGGAACATTGCCAGGTATTCCTGCCCGTCAGGCAGGTCCATCTTGTTGGCAGCCACGATCTGCGGACGGTTCTTGAGATCGCCGTAGCGGTCGAGCTCCTGGTTGATCGCAGCGTAATCCTCGAGCGGGTCGCGGCCTTCGCTGCCGGCCATGTCGATGACGTGGATCAGCAGGCGTGTGCGCTCGATATGGCGCAGGAAATCATGACCGAGGCCCGCACCGTCTGCGGCGCCTTCCACCAGGCCGGGGATGTCGGCCATCACGAGATCCTGTCCGTGACGGCGGACGATGCCGAGGTTGGGTGTCAGGGTCGTGAAATGGTAATTCGCAATCTTGGGCTGCGCGCGCGTTACCACCGAAAGGATCGTGCTCTTGCCGACATTGGGGAAACCGACGAGACCGACGTCCGCGATGGTCTTGAGCTCGAGCGTGAAACGGAAAGCCTGTGTCTGTACACCGGGCTTGGCGAAGTTCGGCGCCTGGCGCGTTGGAGTTGCGAAATGTGCATTGCCCCAGCCGCCGCGCCCGCCGTGCAGCAGCACGCGCTGCTGGCCGTCGGTATACATATCGGCTACTACCTGCCCGTTCTCGGCGCGCACCACGGTACCGACCGGCACCTTGATCACAAGATCTGCGCCGTTTTTGCCGCTGCAGCGGCCGCCGCGGCCGTCCTCGCCGTTCTCGGCCCAGTACTTGGCCTTGACGCGGAAGTCCAGCAGCGTGTGCATGTTGCCGTCAGCGAGCAGTACGACACTGCCGCCGTGGCCGCCATCACCGCCGTCCGGGCCGCCGTTGAGCAGGAATTTTTCACGATGGAAGGAAACACAGCCGTTTCCGCCGTTGCCGGCTTTCGCGGCGAAAGGTGCCTGATCCACAAAAAGCGGCATGTTTTACTCCTTTTTCGCGGTTTCGGGGTCGAGACGGGTAAAGGCATACAGCACAGCGATGCCGGCCAGGAGCGCGATGATGCCGATCACGGACACGCTGGTCACTTCACGGATCACGCAGCCGATACTGCCCAGGACAAAACCGAAGATCGCGGCATAGGTTACTGCGGAATGGTTCTTGAGCAGGTACTTGATCAGCTTCGAGCAGAACACCAGGCCCAGTACAACGCCCACGCCAAACGGGAGCAGCAGTGCGATGGCACTGCCGATGCCGGCGCCAGAGCCGGTCAGCGCTGCGACAGCGGCAATGATCTTGGGATACACGCCCAGCAGGAGCATGACGAAAGAACCCGAGATGCCGGGGATGATCATTGTTGAGGAAGCGATGACGCCGTAAACGGCCATCAGGATGATCTGACCGATATTGACGCTGCCCATGGCCGCAGTCTCCTTGGCGGCTTCCTTGGCGGCATCGGTATTGGACAGGAACATGGGGACCATGATGCCAAAGCCGATAATGCAGGCAATGACGGTGCCGGCGCTCAGTTTGAGCCCGCCCTTTTTGCCTTCAGGCATGAAAGCGTTCCTGAAGAGCATGGGCAGACTGCCGAGGATGACGCCGATGAAGAACAGGAAGGTCTCGGAACGGTACTTGCTTTCCAGGAGCAGGTTCATCAGCTTGCCGAAGGCGAGAATGCCGACGATCAGGCCGATACCGAAGGTGACCAGGAACTTCCATTCCTTCTTGATGTTGTGGATGGGATCGGACAGGATCCCGATCAGACGTTCATATACGCCGAACACGACGGCCATGGTGCCGCCGGAAACACCGGGAATTACATTGGCCATGCCGAACAGGACACCGGCCAGAACGAAGAAAAGCTGCTGCATCATTTTTAAAAGGATCTCCTTGGTTGGTTTTGCGCATATACGCCTCAATAGTATACTGCGATATAATGAAGTTGTACAGAAAAACTTGAGCCGTACTGGCTTGCATTGGCTTCCTGATTCTTTTATAATGAAACCAGAAAAATCGGTAAACAGGAGTGATCACCATGATGAAAAGGATCATAGCCGCTGCGGTATGGGCAGTTATGTTGCTGACGATACTGATGCCTTTTGCCGCGTACGCCGATTTGGATCAGAGTGCGCTGGAGCGTTTCGTTGACGCCTGGAACGATTACTTCGCGGAGAATGAGTTCCCGCTGTGCTTCGGGATCATGGACATTGCCGACGACGGACAGGCCGAAGAACCGTGCCTCTGGATGATGTGCGACGCGGAAGACAGCAGTAAAATGACGCCTTTATACGCCATTGACCGCGATATTTATCTTGTGTATGACTTTGCCACGGAATGCGTTACCGTCATGGTCGGCAGGCTGAACAATGAAACGGTCAATTCCATAAGCGTATATCCGGACGAGGGCAGCTATTCAGTACAGCCCAGCAATTATGACACGATGTGGGGCTTCGATCTCGAGTCGGATGTCTGGACGGAAGTCTATCTTTCCGGGATGGTGACCTTCCGCTTCGTCAAGGATACCGGGACGACCTACTTTACGCTGTTTTCGGAAGAAGACGGCAGCAAGATCATCAATTATATGGCGATGTCGCTGGTAGACGGCATCGTATTCGCCAACACCAACTCGGAATACTACAAAAGCGAGGAATGCCTGCCCGAAGGAAGCGAAACGGCAGACGGCCCCGAGACTGATCATACTGCGAACCAGGACCTGATCCTGAGCTTCAAGGATGATTATGACGCGATCGAGACCGCAGCCGATTCGATGTTCCTGGTGGAGGTCTACAACGCAAAGGACCGCCTGGTCGCCACGGGCAGCGGTTTCGTCGCATTCGACGAACACTACTTCGTAACGAACCATCATGTGATCGAGGGCGCCGCATATCTCAAGGTATATGATGACAATTCCTCGAAAACGTCCTATACGCTCACAAGACTGCTGAACGTAGACAAGGATAAGGACATCGCGATCCTCGATTTCCCGGAAGGCAGGAACTACAGATCCCTGCCGATCGGAGAGACGGCAGACCTGAAGAGAGGCCAGCCCGT
>JAFZPO010000156.1 GCA_017550305.1 Clostridia bacterium | reverse complement strand
TTGTCTCTCCATAACCGAGAAGCGCTTCTGGCTGCCAAAGCCGCAGGCGTTACTCTTGCCATGTCAACCGGCCGCTGCCTGGGCATTGTCCCGCAGCAGCTTTTTGATGTAGGCTTTGATTATGCCATCACTTCTAACGGCGCTGCTGTGCAGGACCTGCACAGCAACACCTGTATCTTCCGTGAATGCATGCCCGTTCATGTCGCTGAGACCGCCTCCCGCATTATCCGCCCGCTTATCAGTGTTAGCGAGTGGTTTGCAAACGGCGAGATCCTGCTGGCACGTGAAGCATATGAGCAGCTTGGTACAAAGGAACTCCCTCCGTGGCATGTTCCCTATTTTGCAAAAGGCAACACACCGGTTGTGGAAAGCGCGGAGCAGTATCTGGCTGACGGTGCTCCGGGACTGGAGAAAATCGCCCTCGTACGATTCGGCCGCAAAATCATTGCTCCCATCCATGAAGGGCTTAAAGCGACAGGCCTGTTCAACCTGACCGATTCTATCGGACGCAGCCTTGAGGTCGTTCCTGCCAACAGCACGAAAGTTGTCGGCATGCGTGCCCTTTGCAAACAAATGGGCGTTGATCTTTCCAGCTGTGCAGCCTGCGGGGACGGCAATAACGATATTGAGATGCTTCAGGCTGTAGGTTTCTCAGGCGCTGTAGCTAATGCAAAGCCCGAACTAAAAGCAGTAGCCAGTTGCCAACTGCCCGCTTTTGACGAAGACGGCGTCGCATATTTCATCGAGCATTATGTTCTGTGAGCCTATGATGGAAAACATGTTCCCGGCTTTCTTTACTGAAAGCATTAACCGGCAGTACGGCATGGAAACCGTTGCTCAGATCCTTTCAGGAATGCAGCAGCCGCGCTGTACTTCTCTGCGCGCCAATCCGCTTCGCGCTTCCATCGACGATATCGCCGCCATGCTGACAGAGGCCAGGTTGGCATACGAACGCCTGCCCTGGTATGACGCCGCTTTCCTGCTGCCTGCCGGAAGCGAAGCAGTACTGCACAGTCAGCCTCTGTATGAAAGCGGCGGTTTTTATATGCAGAGTCTTTCCGCCATGCTTCCACCGCTGGTGCTGGCGCCGCAGTCAGGCGCAGACATCCTTGATATGGCTGCCGCACCCGGCGGAAAAACGGCACAGATGGCTGCAATGACAGCAAACAAGGCCAATATCACGGCAGTGGAAGTCAATGCCATCCGTGCAGATCGCCTGCGCCATAATCTGCAGAAGCAGGGTGTCACGCGTGTGAACGTAATGGTTCGTGATGGACGCAAGCTGGAAGATTTCTTCAGGTTCGATCAGATCCTGCTCGATGCGCCCTGCAGCGGCAGCGGCACCATGCTGGCCTCTGACCCGACAGGGATCCGTGCCTTTTCCGAGAAGCTCGTACGTAATTCAGCAGCTCTCCAGGTACAGCTGCTCCGAAAAGCATTATCACTACTAAAAAAAGGCGGCACGCTGGTCTATTCCACCTGCTCGATCCTGGAAGTGGAAAATGAAGCTGTCGTTCGCTCAGCATTGAAAGGTACTTCCGCACAGCTTGAGCCAATCGAATTGCCCGGGATCGAAGATCTGCCCAGATTGCCCGTCATGCTCGACGATACACTCTGCGTACGTCCTACTGAGCGATATGAGGGATTCTTTATCGCGAGAATCCGGAAACCATAAGCTTTTCAAAACTCTTCAATTACAAGCAAACAGCTCCTGACCTCAGAGCTCATCTGACAGCCAGGAGCTGTTTCTGCATTATATCAGCTGTTGGTGCGTCTCTTGACCGGTACCCAGATCGCACTGTGATAATCCGGATCGGTCATTTCACCATTCACGCAGTCATACCATTCAACGCTTGCGTTTCCGGAAAGCTCATACTCCGGATTCCCGGGAAGCCATTCAGTAAACACCTGTGTATTCACGCTCTGCAGTGTCTCCGGATTCGGACCGATGCAATTGAATACCGCCCATTCCCCACGGGGGAATTCATACACGACCATACCATCCGGCACATCGCCGCCCGTATATCTACCTGCAATGAGATAGCGGAATTTACTATCACCCATATCATCAATACAGACACCGTATTCGCCTATGCAGTTGTCCACAATGGCCTGCTCATACGGGTTTGCCGGCGGATTCCCTGCATATACGTTATTAGCATACTTTTCACAGATCTCATTCCAGAATTTCGGGATCTCAGTATAGGAAGTCTCAACATCGAAGATCTTCTGAAAACCTATGACCTTGAACGGGAACATCGGAGTGATCTTGTAATCCATCTGACTGCCTCCATGAATTGTTATATTGATTTTCAAAGGAAGAAAGACGTTGATTACAGCGCCGTCACGCACCTGCATGGGTGTCGCTCCGTGGAACCTAGAGAATGCCTTTGTAAAGCTCTCGGGTGTGTCATAGCAGTACCGGAGCGCGATATCGATGACTTTATCATCCGTTTTCTGCAGATCCAGTGCTGCCTGATACAGTCTGCGGTTACGGAGGTATTCGCCTATGCCATATCCTGTCATGAGCGAAAAGCCGCGCTGAAGAAAGAACGGTGAGAGAAATACCCGGTCCGCGACATCCTGCGCACTGATGTCATCTTCCAGATGTTCTTCCATATAGTCGATCGCTGTGCGAATGCTATTCAGCCATTCCATCCCCGCTGCCTCCTTCCTCTGATAATGCCAGTATACTCAGCAAGATAGCAGCCGTCCTGTCATTTACTGCTCAGATCTGTCCGCAACAAACTGATGGACTCAATATTCCAAGCCGAATGCATTCTCGACCAGGCGGAGCGTCTGTTCAATACTTCTGTTCTCATCCCGTTTGATAACACTGAATCCTGAATTCAGGTAGTAATCATAATTCTCCTGGGAATTGATGCGCATGAGTCCCTGCCGGTAGTTTTCCATTGCCTTTTCCGGATCAGGCTCTTCCATGATCAGCCTGTAAAGAAACTGCTTTTCGCGGTCCGGCCTGTCAAAAAAGCGGTTCACGGAAATAAGCGGATCGGCAAGCATGATCAGCACATGGCTTGGTTCGGTAATCACCTTCAATGTTGCCAGCGAGATATTCGTGTCAACGAAAACAGGCCTGTCCTGTTTCACCAGGTCTTTCAGGAGCCTCAGTTCCAGGATCTCGCATTCTTTGGATACACCATCGATCCAACTTTTGTATTCTTCAGGTGTCCTCCGTATGAAGTCATGCCAGTCTTCCAGATCACGGGTATATGTCAGGCATGGAAATTCCTCTTTGCTGAGCCCGGGAAGAAGACAATCATGGTAGTTTTCCTCACAGGCGATACCATGATGCTTTTCAGCGAGAAGCTTCACCATGGTCGATTTCCCAGCATAGGCTGTACCGGTAATGAAATAAGCATTACCCAGCACAGGCTTCCCGCTTTCTGATACTCCATTCATCTTACTGTATATACCTGTCTCTTTCCGCATGCCGTTCCTAGTCTAGCAATAAAGCAAGTTCGATCTCGTCCTCGTCTTCGATGCCCGTTGCTGAAAAGCCTTTGCTCTCATACAGCTTTCTCGCAACCGGATTGTTCCTGTTACAGGTCAGGGCGACCCTGTTCGAGTCCCCGAACGGTTTCGTCCTGATATATTCAATGACCCGGTCCAGGGCTTCATTGCCGTAGCCCTTCCCCTGCATCGGTTCATCGATCATCATATGCCAGATATCATACTCGGGAATATCGTAATCATAGATGACCATGACATACCCGACCATTCTGTCTTCCGCATAGATCCCGAACGGCTGGCACTGATTCCTGTACACATACGCCTGCGCAAGGCTCCGGACCGGATGGGAAACGAATTCCTCCTGTCCAAGGGCAAGCTTTAGATGAAAAGCATCAAGGAAATTATTCTCTGTGATCGGTCTAAGTTCTACCATCTATTTCTTCAAACACAAATCAGTTAAACGAGAGTGTGATCTTCCAGTCGGTTTTCCTGGGTACATGATATGCCGGGAGCAGCTGCGGGCCGCAGCTGTTGCTTCCGATGCCTGCCTGTGCCGCATCCAGGCACACGACACATGCGTCAGTTTCGGAAAGCTCATCATCATGCGGTGTGTCCGTAAGCTGTTCCTGCGTGTAAGGTATCGCGGAAAAGCTGAAGCCATCACCTGTTGCCGTAAAGGCATGGTAGCCGTCAGAGACCTGCATCATTCTTGCGCCCCAGTGGCTGCCGCTTTCCTGTGGACGCAGCGGATGCGCATACTGTTGTTTTGTCGTGCTCTCATACCATCCCAGCATTGACGCACGGCGCTTGTCTTTATAGCTCTCATACGGCCCGTAGGCAAAAAACTGCAGCTGGATGAATTCTGCAGGCAGCATGAGCCGCAGACCTACACGCGGCAGGTCCGGAGTCCCGTCCTCCTGATCAAGCGTCAGATGGCAGATGATCTCTCCGCCGGGTGTGATCGTCCAACTTACTTCACCTGCCAGCAGG
>JAFZPO010000155.1 GCA_017550305.1 Clostridia bacterium | reverse complement strand
CCGGTCATGCCAGGCATTTCAATATCCAGAAAAATCAAATCATAACTGACCGTTTTCATTCGTTCCAGCAGTTCACGCGGACGCATAAACAGGTCTATGGCTGCATCTACGTTCCGGTTTCGCAGCGCGCCGCGTACAGATGGTCCCAGCAGCGTCAGGGCCGCTTTTTCGTCATCACATATGGCTACATTCCAGCGGATCATGTGTTCTCTCCTTCTCCCGGCATTTCCAGCATGACATCAGTCGTAAAGATGCCGCCGCTCATGCTGTATTTTACCGAGCCATTATAACTTTCTGCAATCCGGCGAATAATCTGCGTACCGAAACCGTGAAGCTCAGTATGGTCGGTCTTCGTCGTCCTGAGTGTCATGCGTCGTTTTTCCGGAAGGGTCTTGTCCACCGGGTTCGTCACCCGAATGAACAGGTATTCCTGACGGGGCAGGATGGAAATCTGTACAACAGGCTGATCCAGATCTGACCGGGCTGCTGCTTCTATGGCGTTGTCCAGCAGGTTTGAAAGCAGGCTGCACACATCCTCATCCCGGAAAGGCAGTTTCTTCGGCACCAAAACCTGAGCGTCAATGGTGACCTTCTGCTCTCTGGCAGCCGCCATTTCATGATTCATGACCACATCAACTGCATAATTTCCGCTGTCGAAGCTCTTGAGATAACGCGTACCCTTCGACGAAACCCGATCCAGGTATTCCCGCGCTTCATCAATTCTGTTTTCGTCCAGCAGCGCCTTTAGGTAGAAATTATGGTTTTTGATCTCGTGACGGATGCTCCGGAGCTCTTCATAATTCAGCTTGGTTGCATGGAATTTTTCTGTTTCCAACTCCGCCTTCTGTTTCAATGCGTTCAATTCCAGATTCTTTTGCGCGCTCTGATCAATGGTATAGAACTGATAGTAGGTAAGCAGTATGATAAACCAGAAACTCGCGCAGATCAGGATGTTCGGACCACGGACAGTCCGTGCTGCCCCTGACAGTTCCATATACATGATGACAGCCACCGCAACAGCGGATACTATTACCTGCATGACTACATGCTTTGTCCCGATCACGCCCCGGGCATCAAATGTAAAATGCCTCAGGAACCAAACTTCAAGCATGATCATAGCCGCCATGGCAAGCGGCGTCAGGTACTGGCTCCAACCAAACCAGGCTTCGTTGATACTGCCGAACAGACTTCCAAGCGGTTCTGATATGGGAAGCATAGCCAGCACGCTGGCAATAAGCACACTGCCTCTCACCAGGCATACCCGCCAAGAATAACGGCTTCGAAGCAGACAATACAGCACGATAAACAGAAAATTATTGACACGATCCATCTGCGTATTGCCAAACAGCGTATAGTAAACCGAATCCATCATCATATAAATCAGGAGACAGACAAACCATTCTCTGATAAAGGCCAGAATTCTTTTCCGATTCAGAGCAAAATTCCGAAACAGCATAATAACAGCTGCTATCAGCATCGTATTGGTGAACAGGTATCCATAACCCATCCGATGGTCGATCACAAAATCTTGTACATACGATAGCATACTTCTCCCATTTGCTCCGTGTGTTTCCATGTTTCGCAAGCTTTGATTGTATCATAGCATAACGGTGGTCTGTTTTCAAATCCATTAAGAAACGCAAAGACCGCCGCGGATACAGGAGCTCTGCATCCGCAGCGGGGGTATGTGAACAGCGTTTGGATTATTCTGCGAGCTGTCCGACTGTCGGCTGATTCAGGGCAAAGTCCACACGGTCGGTCTGCAGGCCGGGATTGACGCCAGGCATGTCCATCTGACCCGGCTCATGCCAGAGCTCAGTAGCAGCCATTTCATATTCGGCCACCGGTTCTTCATCAGTCAGCGTGATAGTAATCGCCGGCGTTACCTGAGAATCCAGGACGAAATCATCCTTGGAAAGTGCCTGAAGGGTCACATAATAGGTTCCCGCGGGAATGCCCATGGACGTGGTGCTATAGGTATAGAGGTCAAAGCAGAAGTAGATATCGGAGCTCAGGGAACCGACAGGCCCGCCGATTACTTCAGTGCCCTGATGGATGTACAGATGCTTGCCGCCGGTCATGGTATAGCCCCAGATTTCTTCGATACCGGGAGGGTTTTTGCGCAGAGTGTTCTTGAGCAGCGCCAGATCAACCGTATCGCTATAGACTTCCTGAGTGCAGGCTTCATCCGCATAGAAGGTGATCTTCGCGAGCGGCAGGTACTCATAGTACATGTAATTGTCCAGCGTCCACCAGTCGATAACAAACTGCACTTCATTTCCGGATACCATCGCCAGCATTTCCGGACGTTCCAACGGCAGACCGACACCATAGTTGGCAAAAATGTTCACAGGATCCGGACTGACATAATCAGAGCCGGCAGCTGCGAAGCTGTTCAGGGATACGGCGTAATTGCCCCAGGCCACATCATCCAGGCTGATTTTTCCGGAAATAGTGCCGGTTTTGCCGCCGCGAATGCGTTTTGAAGAGGAAATGTATTCACCGGAGATCTGGCCATCCTTGACCTCAAAGAAGCGGATAAAGTAGTAGCTGACATTTTCGTCCACAGCATTGAACGAGTATTCACCGGTCATGGGGTCGAATACAAAATCTGTCGGCGCTGTCAGTGTCTTGGTTTCTTCTGCGAGGGCAGCCAGACACAAGCTGAGCGAAAGTACAAGCAGCAATGCGATAATAATTTTTTTCATGTAACATACTCCTTTCAGCTAATGATGAGATAGAGCGGCAGCGGATTTCGAGTCCCGCTGCCACGGGAACCGTAACTTATTTGTCCAGAGTAGAGCAGTACTGATACAGCGCATTCCGGATCGTATTGTGCAGCATATAGCGGCCATATACATAGTCAGTCGCGTCACCGTAAGCTGCAATCGTCTGACGGGAATTGACATAGTTGGAGATGCTCAGCATGTTGCCCTGGATGGACAGCATCGCTACCGGAGTATTGTAGCAGTCACCGCTGCCGCCGTCGCCGTCGGTGATCAGCATGCCCTGCCAGCCCCACTCGTCGCGGAGCATGGTCTTGTACATGCCATAGTGGAACCAGCTCATGCCGATGCGGTTCAGGGAACCCATGACGCCATTGGCTTTGTAGGTCTTAATGCTGATTTCATAAGGCAGCATATAGATTTCACGGATTGCCTGTTCATTTGCCCAGGTGGTGTTGCCGCCGCGGTTGGTGTCGCCGTCATTCAGCGCAGCATGCTTGATGAACACGTTGGTACCGGTGGACATAATACCCGCAGTCGCGCTGCCGCCGATTTCACCGGCGATGAAGCCGTCTTCGGAATAGTACTCAAAGTTGCGGCCGCCGAAGGGAGAACGGTGGGTGTTCATAGCCGGGGCATAAGCGCAGCCGATGCCAAACAGCACCCCGATGATATAAACATGCTTGCCGGAGAAATCATTGGAGATGTAACCTCAAGTGTGACCCAGATAAAATTCGAAATTGGTGACATTTCAGACATAATCAAATTCTGGG
>JAFZPO010000154.1 GCA_017550305.1 Clostridia bacterium | reverse complement strand
GCTACCTCGATGATGATGGCCAGGTTGCGGCCGGGCTTGACCGGCAGCACGATGCGCGGGAGCCGCACATCCATGATAGAAGTATATTCGTCGGTCAGACCGTAACGGTCATATTCCTTCTGTTCTTCCCATTTCTCCAGGTGCACGACCAGGTCGATCGATTTGCTCATGAGGACCGAGCCGATGCCGAACATGGCCTTGATATCGATGATCCCGATACCGCGGATCTCCATGAGGTGGCGCACCATCTCGGGGGATTCGCCGGTGAGGCGGTCATCCGAGACCTTGCAGATGTCCACGACATCGTCCGCAACCAGCTGGTGGCCGCGCTTGACCAGCTCCAGGGCCGCCTCGCTCTTGCCGACGCCGCTGCGGCCGGTGATCAGAACGCCGACGCCGAATACGTCGAGCAGTACGCCGTGCATCGTGGTGCGCGGGGCCAGGCACTGGCGGAGGTAGGTGATGGTATTGATGGATACGCGCGTGGTGACCAGATCACTCTGGAACACGGGCACGTCGCTCTCGTGGGCCAGCTGCAGCAGCTCTTCGGGCGGCTGCATCCCGCGGCTGATGATCACGCAGGGGATCGGGTAGGAGAAATAAGTGCGCAGACGCTCCAGACGCAGGTCGTTGTCCAGCGAATCCAGATAGGACATCTCGGCCTTGCCGATGATCTGCGGGCGCCTGTTCGCGAAGTTCTCGTAAAAGCCCGCAAACTGCAGTCCGGGGCGGTTGGTATCCGCGGAATCGATAGGCAGTTCTTCACGTGTTGAGGGACTGAGCACGCGCAGTTCAAGCGCATTTATGAAATCCGCAGTACGGATCATCGCGTTCCGCCTCCTTTCCCATGCTAACCAAAGTATTATAGCATAAGGGGACACTGAATGCCAAGAACATAACAATCTCAACAGAAATGTAAAAATTACTACAGACTATTTAATGATTTCGTTGCAATTTTGGCGTAAATCCGCTACAATAAATACAATATCTCACGTGGGGAGGAACGCACATGACGGAGATCCTGAAGAATCTGGCAGGCAGCCTGGGCGACTTTATTATTTACGGCGCCATTGCTGTCATAACGCTGGTCGGCTTCGCCAAATGCATCCTGCCCGGCCGGCGCTGCGCACACATCCTGCGCCGTGCAGTGCACCAGCTTGAGATGATGACGCTGCGCGACGGTTCGCCTACCATCTGGCAGGACCCGCAGTTCCTGGGCAAGACGATGCAGGCGTCCTGGAAGCGTTTCCTTGTGAACGCGGAACAGCTGGACAGCCGCGGCATCAACTGCGATGTGGAAGACTACATCAACGACGACACGGTGATCTATGCGCACTGTCATACGCAGCTGGGCGACGTGCTGCCGGGGATCCTGACCTCACTGGGTATCCTGGGCACGTTCATCGGCCTGGTCCGCGGCCTGGGTGCGCTGGACCTGACAAGCGCCGACAATACCATGGCGGGCATCTCAAAGATGATCAGCGGCATGAACTTCGCGTTCGGCACGTCGATCGCAGGCTGCGCCTGCTCCCTGATCTTCAATGTGCTCAACCGCGCGGCCATCGGTTCCACGCAGAATGCCATTGACGAATTCCATGACGCCTTTACGGAGTTTGTCATGCAGCGCCCGCTCAGCGACAATGTGCAGGTCATCTGCCAGCAGGAGGACCAGGCGGCTTTCCTGCGCCATACCGTGACAGAGCTGGGCCAGAAGATGAGCGAGGGCGTGAGCGAGGCAGTGAACCGCAGCATGACGCCGGTCACACAGTCGGTCAGCCAGTTCCTGGCAGCTGAAACGCAGACACAGCTCGAAGGCCTGGACAAGATCGTTACCAATTTCGTTATCCATATGAACGGCGCGCTGGACGGACAGTTCGTGCGCCTCGGCCAGACGCTGTCCGCCATCAACCAGGCGCAGCAGATGGACTACAATACGCTGAACGGTTCCATGGAAGCTGCGTCCGCGATCATGAGCAGCATGCAGCAGATCAGCTCGACCATGCAGGCCATCGCGACGCGCTTTGAGACCTATGCCGGAGAGACCGAAGCCGGCCGTGAGCAGCAGGAAGGCTTCGCTCAGCAGATGCAGGGCCTGATCTCCGGCATGCATGCCGCGGCGCAGGAGCAGACGGATTATGTGATGACGCTGCGCGCTGGCCATGACGCGCTGCAGAACGATATGCAGCAATACGCGCAGTGGAGCGGCCGTGTACTCGAGGCCGTGTCACAGCAGTCCGGGGATACGGCGGAAGCTTCCCAGAAGGCCGCAGCCGCGATGAAGGAAAGCAGCCGTACGCTCAGCGAGAGCTATTCCTCGTTCGTGGAGAATATCAGCGCAGGCCTGGCAAGGAGCATGGGCCTGTTCGAAGAGAATATGCATGCTGCGCTGAACCTGCTGGACGGCAGGCTCGCGAGCATTGAAAAGACTGCGCAGGCAGCCCAGAGCGGTTATAAGGCAAAGAACGAACAGCTGGCGGAAGGCACGGATGGACTGCTGCAGTCGCTGTCCCGCCTCCAGCGTGCGCTGGACGATATGACCAAGTGCGTTGCAAAGACGGATCCGGATGTGAAGGAGGAGGCTTAAGGCCATGATGACACACCGGAGCGGAACGCGCGGGCGTTCGGCGGGAGACGGGGGAACGCACTGGATATCCTACTCGGATATGATGGCGTCCCTGCTGCTGATCTTCATCCTGGCCGTCGTGCTGAGTATCTATAATTATTACCAGCTGCTGGAGATCAAGACGAGAGAGCTCGGCGAACAGCAGGCTCAGCTTGATGCCGCGCAGATCGTACTGGCCCAGAAGGAATCGGACCTTGAAACGACGCGTGTGGAGCTGATGGGCAAGCAGGAAGAGCTCGCCGCCATCCAGATCCAGCTGGATACCAAGGAGCAGGACCTGAACGCCGCACAGATCAAACTGAGCGAACGCGAGGAGGAGAATGAACGCCTGCTCGCGCAGATCGTGCTCAAGGAGAACGACCTGGCGGATCAGCAGAACCGCATTGACGCGCTGCAGCTGGTACTGGCCGCACAGGAAAAGGAACTGGCAAGCTATCAGATGCAGATCACCGACCTGCTCGGCGTGCGTACACGCATCGTGCAGGAACTGAGAAACGCATTGTCGTCATCCGGTATCTCGGCTACAGTCGATGCGAATACCGGCGATATCATCCTGGACAGTACGCTGATGTTCGAGGTCAACAGCTCGGAGATCAGCGAGGAAGGACTTGCAGAGCTTGACCGTCTGATCCCGGTCTACCTGAGCGTGCTGCTGCGTTCGGAATACAGCGATTATGTGGCTGAGATCATTATCGAAGGCCATACCGATTCTACCGGCAGCTATATGCGCAACCTGGAACTCTCGCAGGAACGCGCGCTGAACGTAGCGAAGTATTGTGTGAACCTGTCCTCCCTCTCTTCCACTCAGAAAGCCCAGCTGAGGAAGATCATCACCGCGCAGGGAAGGGCGGATTCCGACCTTGTGTATGACGGCTTCGGCAGGGAAGACCAGCAGCGCAGCCGCCGCGTGGAGATCAAGTTCCGCCTGAAGGATACGGAAATGATCGAGCGCATGAGCGAGATCCTGTCTGATTTGGAGTAATTGAGAAAAATGAAGTATGCCGCAATCGTAATGGTTGTACTTGTCATAGCCGGTGCCGTGCTCGGCATCTATACTGCTGCCAACGCGCGTATTCAGGTCTTGTCTGTCACCATGTCAGCTGCTTCCGGCGATGAGAAGCAGTCGGATTTTGCCGTGCTGCAGCAGGCGATGGACCATGGCGCCCTTATCGGCACGCCCTATACCGATGAACTGGCAGGCAGCAGTAGTGATTACAGCTTCTTTACCTATACCTTCAGGCTCAAGAACGGCGGCCTGATCGATGCGGAAATGGTGGAGATCCAGCCGGTACCCGCGAACGGCGACGTACTGTGCTATACTTCACTTGACAGTACCCAGGCGACAGCGGAACTGACCGTGAAGGCGGGAAGCGAGCGTGATGCCTGGTGCGTGGTACTGACGGACAGACAGAACCAGCAGCAGCATCTGGTGACGCGCAGCTTCCGTATCACTTATTACATCTGGGGTGTAGCAAAATCCACCGTTGTGACATATAAATAACGAGGAAAGAAAAACTGGAGGGATATGTATGCGTTATCGTTTTATTGCAATCGTTCTGATCCTCTGCATGATGCTCTGTGCAGTCTTTGCACTGGCGGAAGAGATCACGCTGAGCAATATGGACCTTTCTACTCCGATCAAGGCCTCGCTGAGAAAGATCGTCAACCTGACCGGTGAAGATACCAAGGAGCACCGCCATTATCGTGTGCAGCAGGGAAGCTGCACTGACGGCAAGTATGCATACATGGTCCTTGAAAGCCAGACGGACTACAAGGGCTCCCTGTGGAAGGTAGACCTTGCCGACGGGCATGTCGTGAAAACCGTATATGGGCTGCCGATTGGTCATGGCAATGACATGACTTACAATCCCAAGACGGGCCTGCTGATCGTCGTTCATAACAAGCCGGACTACGATACCATCAGCATGATCGATCCGGAGACGCTGGAGATCGTCGAAACCCGTAAGCTGAGCCGTGATATGTTCTGCATTGCCTATAATGAAGAAAGAGACCAGTATGTCATCGGCATCAGCGGCGGTTATAACTTTGCCATCTTGGACGCGGACTTCAACGAGCTCGCATTCCATGTGGCCAAGAATACAGGTCTGACAACCCAGGGCACGGACTGTGATAATCGCTATATCTATTTCCCGCAGAATTCGAAAGATAATTCGATCAACCGGATCCTTGTTTATGACTGGGAAGGCAATTACATTGATTATATCCGCGTAGGCGCATATCAGGAGATCGAAAGCATGTTCCATGTCGGCGACGACCTGTATATCTGCTTCAACGCGGGCGGCGGATACCTGTATAAGGCGAAGTTGGAAGAGGACAAACTGGCCCGCTGACAGAAATCCGGAACCGGAAGGATATATTGCATTACGGAACCCTCAAAGCACGGGGTTCCGTTTTTGGTTGCATCTGGGGGCTAGCAAAAACCACAGTTGTGACGTATAATAAAAAGGAAGAAAAGGGAAAACGGAGGAAAACATATGCTGTATCATTTTGTTGCGTTCGTCCTTGTCGTATGCATGGTGCTCTGCGCGGTTCCTGCGCTGGCGGAAGAAATCACGCTGAGCAATATGGATCTTTCCAATCCGATCAAGGCGGGGCTGAAAAAGATCGTCAGCCTGACCGGCGAAGATACGCGTGAGCACCGCCACTACCATGTGCAGCAGGGCAGCTGCACGGACGGTAAGTATGCGTATATGATCCTCGAAAGCCAGACGGATTACAAGGGTTCGCTGTGGAAAGTGGACCTGACGGACGGACACGTGATCAAGAACGTATACGGACTGCCGATCGATCACGGCAATGACATGACCTATAATCCCAAGACGGGGCTGCTGATCGTCGTTCACAACAAGCCGAACTATGACACTATCAGCATGATCGATCCGGAAACCCTGGAGATCGTTGAGACCCGCAAGCTGACGCACAACATGTACAGTATTACATATAATGAAACGAGAGACCAGTATGTCATCGGCATAAGCGGGAGCTATAACTTTATCGTTCTGGACGCGGACTTCAACGATGTTGCATTCCACACTGGACGGGATACCGGCCTGGTGAAGCAGGGCATGGACTGCGACGACCGCTATATCTACTTTCCTCAGAATTCAAAGGATAATTCCATCAACCGGATCCAGGTCTATGATTGGGAAGGCAACTATATCGATTATATCCGCGTAGCTGCGTATCAGGAGATCGAGAGCATGTTCCATATCGGCGACGACCTGTATATCTGCTTCAACGCAAGCGGCGGATATCTGTTCAAGGCTACGCTCGATGTGGATAAGGCGCCTCGCTGACAATAGGCAGGTATATGCCGGATATCTGAAATCATAGTATATTGCGGAATCCCGAACCTGGGGTTCCGCTTTTCTGAGCCTGCTGCCTTTGCGGCTCCCGCAGTGCTTTCATGACGGATTGGAAACAGGTCTCGGGGATTTCTGAGGAATGTCAGACAGATCAATGCATCTCATTGCTGAAAAATGCATCTTGGTTTTTGAAAGGTTGAATTTGCGGGAAAGAGCGTTTAGAATGAGAGCGATCAAGGAAACGAAGGTGATTTCGATGCCGACAAGAGTCATTCTGCACGATCTGGACAGCCAATACGATGCTATGATGGAATCCAGATGTGACCATGTGATTTCCGCTGACGGAAAGTATGCGCCTTGCCAGGGCTGTTTCGGATGCTGGACCAAGCACCCGGCAGAGTGCTTTATGAAGGACAAGCTGAAGCAGGCGTGCCGTATCATAGGGCACGCGGATGAACTGGTGATTATCACGAAAAACCTCTACGGGGAATACAGCGCTGCTGTCAAGAATGTGCTGGACCGCTCGATCGGAACCTCCACACCGTTCAGCACCTACCGCGGCAGGCAGATGCACCATACGCTGCGCTACGGCAAGCATGATCTTTGGAAAGTGATCGTATACGGCGAGATCAGTGAGGAGGAGAAAGCCACATTCCGGTACCTTGCGGAACGCAATGCGGTCAATGACGGCTATGCCCGCTCAGAAGTGCTGTTCATTCAGGAGCTTTCAGAACTGGAGGCATTACTGTGAAAACTGTATTTATCAATTGCAGCCCCAAGAAGAAATTCTGCGCCTCCGCTTATTTTCTTGCCCTTCAGCGGCTGTTCATCGGAGGGAAAAAGGTAAACGAAAAGCTGCGTACACCGGCGGACCATGCCCGTATCCTCGATCAGATCAAAGATGCGCAGACAGTAGTCTTTGGCGTTCCGCTTTATGTGGACGGCGTTCCTTCGCATGTGCTCCGGTTCATGGAGGAGATGGAAGCGTTCTGCAGAGAAAACGACCTTCATCTCAGCATATATTGCGTTGCCAACAACGGGTTCATCGAAGGAAAGCAGAATGAGCCGCTGATGCAGATCTTCGAGCACTTCTGCAGCCACGCGGGTCTTACCTGGGGAGGCGGCGTCGGCATCGGCGGCGGTGTGATGCTGAATGTGACCCGCATCTTGTTTGTGGTGGATATCGCGTTGTTACTTCTGAACACTGTGCTGAGCGTGATCAATTCCGGGAACTTTTTCCCGAAAGGCGCATGGATCAGCTTCGGCGAGAATGCCGCGCTGCTTCTGTACTTCAATCTGGGCGTACTGTTCTTCCTTGCGCGTATGGGCTCACATATCCGGAAGGGCACTTTCTCAGGAAAGAAATACACGAGGATCCTGATCCCGTCATTCATTTTCATCCTGTTTGCCGATATCTTCTTTGTGATCATCTCGCTGTTTGAGGGCGGCCTCTTCCGGGGCTGGCTCGCGAAAAAAGAAGTGGAGGCATAATGCCTTTCGTAAAGGATCATGGAAGTACGTATTGAAAAGATCGGAAAAGAGCAAGAGGAGCTTGTCCTGATCCGCTGCCACGCGGTCACGGAGCAGGTCCAGGAGATCGAGGCCTTTGTCAAATCACGGCAGGGCTCTCTTTCGTGCATCTCTGATGCGAAGAAGTATGAGATCCCCGTAACGGATATCTGCTATATCGAGTCGGTTGACGGCAAGACCTTCCTCTATACGAACGACCGGGTCTATGAAACTGCGTACCGTATCTATGAATTGGAAGAAATGCTCAAGCCAAAACACTTTCTCCGGATCTCGAAGCCCATGCTCGTCAACCTGATGAAGATAAGGTCAATCCAGCCTGCTTTCAACGGACGCTTTCTGGCAGTCCTGAACTCCGGGGAAAAGATCATCATATCCAGGTATTACGTCAAGGCACTCAAAGCCGCGCTCAGGGGGGAATAGACGATGGAGTTTAAACGGTTTCTGATTAATAAACTGATTCTGTTTTTCATGCTGTCGACCCTGATCACGGTTGCTGTCTCCGTGATCGGTTCCGCATTTGCCGCTGATGCGCAACTGAGCTACGGCACACTGCTGACACCGATCGTCTACGCGGCGCTTTGCCTGCTGCCTACGTTCGTGACCTGGTCAAGGCATGAACTGACTCCTAAACAGATGCTGCTCCGTAAGGCCTTGATGCTCGTGCTTCTCGAGGCAGTCATGCTGTTCATCGCATTCACGAGTCCGACGATCGACACCGGTCGCATACAGGTCGTCCTGGTGATTGCGGGGAGCGTGCTCGTTATATTTGTACTTGCAAACCTGTTTGTCTGGTTGAAGGAGTCTGCGGAGGCCCGCCAGATGAATTGCGACCTTAAGGCATTTCAGAAACTTCATGAGTGATAAACAGAGGTGAATGGAAATATGATCCATCTAGAAGCGGTTACGCCCGACAACTGGAGAACAGATCTTCACGTGCGTGAGGACCAGCGTACCTTCGTCGCGGACAGGACCTGCATACTTGCACGTGCATGGGCTTACAGGGAAAGCCGCAGCCACGCATTCATAATATATAATGAAGATACACCGGTCGGTATGGCGATGTACCGGGACATAGAAGACATGGAGGCTTACGCTTTTGACCAGTTCTTCATCGATGAACGGTATCAGGGACAGGGTTATGGTCTGGAAGCTGCACGGCAGATCATGAAGCTCATTGAAGAAGACGGCCGCTATAAGAAAGTTTATCTTTGCTATATCGATGGTGATGTTGCCGCGAAGAACCTGTATGAAAAGCTTGGCTTCCATGAGACCGGTGAAGCAGATGATGATGAGATACTGATGCTGAAGCAGCTTGATTAAATCGGCATACAGAATCTATATACGTAATTACAGATATATGACAATCATAGAGGACATCCCGTGCGGTTCCGGCCGCGAGGGGTGTTCTCCTTTGCGTTATCAGACGTAACTGCAGTTTGGTGCTTTCTACGCTGTTTTCCGATCTCAAAACTTCAGAAAACAGTAAAGTCAAAGACTGTTTCCGTACTGAAACAAAAGAAAAACAAAAAGCGGCAGTGATACGGCATGGGGAAGGAGCCCCTAAATAGTACGTTCCATGCAGCACACACACAAGATACAGACCCAAATCCGAACGTTCCATCTGGAAGAAAAGCCGAAGCTTCGGACTTGAAAAAAAGTGCGAAAAAAGCGAAAAAAAGTGTAAAAAAGGTGTTGACACGCGGATGGGCGGTGTGGTAATAT
>JAFZPO010000153.1 GCA_017550305.1 Clostridia bacterium | reverse complement strand
GTAATAACAGCGGTACTTTTTCTGCAGGGGATCATAGAAGACGTTGGGATACCCGTTGTCGAAGCGCGGTTCCCAGAATAAGCTTGGCTGCTCATACAATCCTTCCCGAAACAACGGGTTGTTCTCAAACTTCCGTATGCGTCCGGGTATCACCAAGGCACCTTGCGTTTTCTTTATGATCGCTGAATCGAAAAACCAGTATGTATTCATCTTCTCGTTTAAACCCTACTTCTCAGTCACAGATGAAGGCAGCCGTTTTTGTATTCCTTAAGTGCCTGCGGCAACGTTTCCGCCCCACCCGTCAAAGTCAGCGTATGGAATCCCATCTGCGCGGCAACTGCTGTATTGACATCCATATCATCAATGAACAGACACTCTTCCGCTTTCAGGTCATACCGTTCAAGAAAGATGGAAAAGATCTTCGGATCAGGCTTAATGATGCCGTCCTGGAAAGAGGCAATCCCGCCATCAAGTGTCTTTAAGGTAGGAACCCTGGAAACCATTGAGGCATAGTCATCCGGATTAGTGTTGGAAATGAAATACAGCCCATACCCTGCTTCTCTTGCATGCTGCAGGCACCCGGGGATCTCTTCCGGCATAGTCAACCATTCACTGCACTGGCGCATGATAGTACTCAGCAGCTCTTCCTTTTCAGGGTATATCGCGCACAGCTGCTCTATGCTTTCCTCACGCGTAACGAGACCGCGATCTCCATCCTTCCATGGCTTGCTCAGATAGATCAGGTCCCGAAGCGCGATCGCTTCTTCATCCGAGTTCACAAACTTCCGCAGATGCTTTTCCGGCGTAAACCGGATCAGGACATTGCCGAAATCGAATACAAGGTTTTTTATCATTTTTCTGCCCTTCCGTGTTTGTACGACAGAAGCATGCCCGAAGGCATGCTGTCTGTCTAATAAATATTAACGCTATGATCAGTATACCAGATACTTTTTATACCCGGAGGGCTCGATCACCTTCATGTTCAGGCGGCAGGCGATCTCAAAGAGCGTATCCGTCTCGGTGCCGGACACGATCGGATAATGATGCGACAGGCCCTGGTCAAGAATAGTCGCAATGAAATCACGGGCAGTCATCTTCTTCTCGCCGATCTTCAGGTTCTCAAGCCATCCGCGGCTGCCGAAGAAGCTGGGCTTATCCTTGTCCGTAAAGGAACCGCTGGCGATCAGAAGCTGGTCGCATTCACCGGCAAGATGCCCGATGGTCACATCCTGTGCCTTGAACACCATGTCGCGCGCTACGCCACAGCAGATCGGGGGCTGGTTCGGAATGTGCGCTTTGCCGGAATAGTTGCCGGAGAGCGCATAGCCCGCATCATTGCAGTAGCAGGATGCCGCAGGCCCACAGTGCCACATCAGCACGGAATCATCTTTCTCATCAAAAGCGCTCATATCCATCAGCATCGTCGGCTTTCCGGTCAGGCGCGCTAGCATCAGCATGCTCACAGCGCTGAGGACATCGCCTTCACAGGCAGCAGGGATGCCTTCGTCGTTCAGCGTTCCGACCACCGAGCAGATGGAATAATCGAACTCATCCATGAACTTGGGCCAGCAGCTGATGGCCAAAGCATCATAATGATATTCGTCGAGGAAATCATGATAGGCTTTCAGGAAACGCGCGTTGTCAAGCTTGTGGGATACAGAGCAGGCCTGAACGCCGCGCTTTGCTTTCTGCTCATATTCTTCCGCGACCTTTACGAGCTCGGATTCCTTGTAGGAACGAGCGCGGTCGGCGATCTCGCTGAACTCATGCAGACGGTTCAGGCTCATTCCAGGGAAACGTCCGAGCAGCTTGCGCTCATCGAAATACAGGTCATTGAAACCAGGTGCGATACCGCCGATCAATGCGACCTTCGCTGAGCACATCGCCTTGATGGTCTTGATGGCTTTCAGAGTGATCGCCATACGCGGTGCGAATAGGTCATCTGATACTTCACCGAAGAACCACTTGACGGGAATGCGCTGATCGGGATAATACCCGCGCACAATGCCGCAATACATGTTGATGGAGCAGAAGGAGTTCAGCTGCATCACGCCGCCTTCCTGGCCTTCGGGGATCGCCCAGAAGCCCAGAGGATATCCTGCCTGACCATAGACCTGTGCAAGGAAGCCCGCGCTGAAGCTTGTGCACTGGACCAACAGAAAATCAGGCTTTTCTGCATCAACTGCAGTCAGGGAGCGGATCGCGTCCTTCTCAGTAATGACTGTCTCAGGATATACATACAGTTCTGCATCATAGTCCTTGATGAACGCTTCGAAATCCGTCACGGTCTTCCCGAAACGCTCTTCTTTCTTTCCGGGGAAGCTCAGCTGACTAGTGCTGATCAGTGCGATCTTGATGCCCATAAACTCACCTCATTGCTCTTTTCTATGTAATTGCCCGATGATCCACTTGGCTGCATCGAGAAGGTCTTCCGCTATGTATACAGGATCGTATTCCTGCCATTTCTCACGGTCTTCGTTCATTGCTTCATGCCCGCGCCCGGTCATGACCGGGATCAGCTGCATTCCCATCTTTCCCCCAGCGGCCATATCACTCCACCGGTCGCCGACCATATAGCACTGGCT
>JAFZPO010000152.1 GCA_017550305.1 Clostridia bacterium | reverse complement strand
GTGCGGCGATGCCTTCCTGGGCCAGGAGATCCTTTGCCTGCATGCACTGTTCAACTTCGGAACCGGAAGCCATCAGCAGGACATCGGGGTTGCCTTCACAGTCAGAGAGCACATAGCCGCCCTTGAAGGGCTTGCACGCGCAGTGATCATACTGCGGGAGTCCCTGACGGGTCAGTACCAGGCAGGTGGGCAGGCCAGAGGTCAGGGCGATCAGCCAGGCCGCAGTCGTTTCTTTACCGTCCGCTGGACGAATCACATTCAGATCGGGAATGGCGCGCAGGCCGGCCAGGTGTTCGATGGGCTCATGCGTTGCGCCGTCCTCGCCGACGCCGATGGAGTCGTGCGTCAAGACATAGGTAACGGGCAGCTTCATGATCGCGCTCATACGGATAGAATGCTTCATATAATCACTGAACACGAAGAACGTGCCGCAGAATACGCGCAGGCCGCCGTGCAGTGCTATACCGTTGCAGATTGCAGCCATGGCATGCTCGCGCACGCCAAAGTGCATGTTGCGGCCGCTGCGGTTCTCAGCGCTGTAATCGCCGCCGTCCTTGATGTAAGTGTTGTTTGAAGGCGCAAGGTCCGCGCTGCCGCCGACCAGGTTGGGCAGACGTTTGGCCAGGCGGTTGATCATGGTGCCGCTGGTCGCGCGGGTAGCGATCTTGCCTTCATATGCCCACAGTTCTTCATCCTTCATGAAGTCCTCAGGCAGTTTCATGGCGTACCACTCGTCATATTCCTTTTTCAGTTCGGGATACGCTTCGGCATAACGAGCCATCAATTCGTCCCATTCAGCTTCACGCTGTGCGTTGCGGGCAGCGCAGTCAGCCAAATGCGCGTAGACTTCTTCGTCCACGAAGAACTTATCCTCAGGCAGGCCGAGCGTCTTCTTCATTGCCAACACGTTGTCGTCACCCAGCGGCGAGCCATGGCAGCCGGCGGTACCCTGCTTGGCGGGGCAGCCGTAGCCGATGATCGTCTTGCAGATGATCAGGCTCGGACGCTCGTCACGGCGGGCTTCGGCAATCGCGGCAAGGATCTTCTGCGGGTCATTGCCATCATCTACTTTAAGGACCTGCCATCCGTAAGCGGCAAAGCGCGCGCCGACATCCTCGCGCATGGCGATATCGGTATTGCCTTCAATGGAGATATCATTGTCATCATAGAGAACGGTCAGCTTGCCCAGTTTGAGCGTCCCGGCCAGAGCAGCAGCTTCCGCCGCCACGCCCTCCATCATGCAGCCATCGCCGCAGAAGGCGAACACGCGGTGATCCACTACGGGGAATTCGGGCTTGTTGAACTTTGCAGCAAGCATGGTCTCCGCAATCGCGAAGCCCACGGCATTCGCGATGCCCTGGCCCAGAGGACCAGTCGTAGTCTCAACGCCCTCGGTATGTACTTCGGGATGACCAGGCGTCTTGCTGCCCCACTGACGGAACTGCTTCAGATCGTCCATTGTCATGTTATAGCCGAACAGATGAAGCAGAGAATAAAGCAGAGCACTGGCATGACCGTTCGAGAGTACAAAACGGTCACGGTTGCGCCACTGCGGATCCTTGGGATTGTGGCACATGGCGTCTGCCCATACGGCATAAGCCATGGCAGCCATGCCCATGGGAGCGCCGGGATGGCCGGAATTTGCTTTCTGAACCATATCAACCGAAAGTGCGCGGATGGTATTGATCGTCTTTTGCTGAATGTCCATGTCAGATACTCCTTTTTATGTTCTTTATTGCAGGTATTCCCGCAAAGGCGTGAGGTCAAGCTCCTCCGCCTCTTCAAGCACTTTCAGCAGCTGTTCCAGCATGCTGCGCACGCCTCCGGCCACATCGCTTTCCGCATTCAGCGGCAGCACCGGGTCATGCACCGACAGGCGCAGCAGCGCCCAGCCGTTATCCAGGCCTTCCTGGAGATCGAAATTGATACGCACGCCTTCACGATTGTCCGGCGCGATATGCCAGCCCTCAGCAAATGCGGCATGGTCCATCACGCGTTCGATGGCCAGACGTCCCGCGTCCCTAAAATCCTTCGCCGTAATGCGCAGGCGGATCTCACAGCTTTCCACCGGCTCACGCAGGCCGTCCAGCAGGCTGCTCAGTTCCTTGCCTTCCTGCTTGAGGCGCATGGCTTCCACCAGCAGTACGGTGACCAGGTACATGCCGTCATCGAGGAAATGGTTTTCCCTGAGTGCGGCATGACCGCTCGTCTCGATCGCCAACGGGCAGTCGATACCTGCTTCGTTCAGGCGGATCGCCTCATCGATCACGTTGCGGTAACCGCGCTTATAGCGGTAATGCACACCGCCCCACTCGGCGATGAACTGTGCAAGGCCTGAGGACGTGACCGAATCCGTAACGATGGTCGCGCCGGGTTTTTTATCGAGCAGGATCGCGGAGATCAGTGCGATCAGACGGTTGCGATTGATCTCGCGGCCGTTCTGGTCGACGATCGCGGCACGATCGCAGTCAGCATCAAAGATCACGCCGATATCGGCACCGGCCTTTTTCACGGCCGCGCTCAGTGAAGCCATCGCGTCAGGGTTCTCGGGATTCGGGATATGATTAGGGAACCGCCCGTCCGGATCGAGGAACTGACTGCCTTCTGTCCAGGCGCCCAGTTCGCGCAGCATCGCTTCATAGAAACCGCCCGCGCCGTTTCCGGCATCCACTACCACGTGCAGGCCGAGAAGAGGACACGCGACATCGGTGTCCAGTCCGCTGCGCATTCTTTCTTCCAGCTGGCCGACATATACGGGCAGAAACTCACGCTTCTCAATGGGCCTGTGCGGACATGCGACAGGCGCCGTGGTCTGTGCCACCTGCAGGATCATGGTAATGTCAGTAGAAGACACGCCGCCCTGCGGCAGGAAGAATTTGAAACCGTTGCGGTCGGAAGGATGATGCGAAGCAGTCACCATGATCGACGCGTCCGCTTCAAAGCCTTCCGTCAGCAGGCTCATATACATCGCAGGCGTAGTGCACATGCCGTAATCCCACACCAGTGCCCCGCAGCGTGCCATGCCCTCGGCGCACGCAGCCAGCAGGTCCTGACCGGTCAGGCGCGAGTCACGGCCGATGGCCACAGTCAGCTGCTCAGGATTCTTGCCAGTGCGCTCGCTCAGCCATGTGATGAACGCGCCGCCAATGCACAGCGCCGTCTCCTTTGTCAATACAGCATTTTCACCCATCGCGCAGCCGCGGATATCCGTACCGCTCTTGAGTGCCTGATAATCGATCATGATTCCCCTCCCTCGATATCGTTCAGTCCGCGCAGCAGCTGCCATACAGGTGCCAGCTGCTTATAATCAGCCGCTACCCGGTCGGCAATGTCTGCCTCAAAGATCCAGTGCGGCTCAATACCGGTCCTTTCAAAATACAGCTGCCTTGCAGGATATATGCTAGCCAGTTCAACGGGTAATCCGCCCGGAACACGCATCTTTTTCCAGATCTGCCCGCCCTGGATATAATTCCCCGTCAGTGCGGGACGCAGTGCACGGCGCACTGTCTGCGGGTCTGCCTCCATCCGTCTGCGCAGGGCGTCCAGCAAAGCGGGATTTTCGCCCCATACACCCAGGCCCCAGCTGACGGAATCCAGCCGGATCTCGAACCAGTAGAACGGTGCACCGTCCTTGTCACGGGCCGCCTGCCTGAACGCTACCCAGTGGTGATCACGATAAGGAGACTTATCGCGGCTGTAACGCGTGTCACGGTTGATACGCGACAGGCACTTGTGCGGACGTACCTCCATTTCATCGTCGATCGCCAGCATTGTCGGTGCAAGCGCGTCTATAAATGCGTAGAACGGATCACGCACCTTGGCATAGTACTCGGCACGATGCGCATCCATGAATGCTTTGTTGTTGTTGAAGCGGATCTCCGCGTAAAACGACAGCAGATCTTCCTGAAAACCCTGAAACATTTGGCTCCTTTCGGGCCCTTCTGACCCTATCCTACATTATAATCGAAGAAGTCGGTTTTTTCAAGTCCAAACGGCACTCCTTGACAGGCTTCCACGTCCGTGATAAATTCCTTTTTAGAACTCGAAAAGCAGGAGGAGCATGCCATGCAGCAGCCGAGAAAAAGGAACGAGATCGATCCCCGCTGGCAGTGGAATCTGAATGATATCATCAACGGCACAAGCGCGTTTGACGCATTGTTTGCCGAGACGCAGCATGCGGTCGGAGAAGCCGCTGCCAGACAGTGCAGGGTCGCTGAAGACCCGCGAGCCGCGATCCGCTCTTTCTTTGAGATCAGCCGCTCCATCGAACGCATGTTTACCTATGCGCGCATGCGTCTGGATGAGGACGGCAGCAATGACGAAGCGCAGACGCTGCTGGCACGCATCCAGGCACTGGCTGTCAAAGCAGAGAGCACCGGCGCATACCTGCGTCCCGAACTGCTCGCACTGCCCGAGGAAGCACTGCTGCAGATGAAGGCTGATCCGGACTTTAGTGAGTACGATGTCTTTATCGACGATATCCTGCGCGATAAACCGCATACACTTCCGGCATCGGAAGAAAAACTGCTTGCTGAAATGAGCGAAATGACGCAGGCTCCGAGTGATGTCTTCACCATGCTCAGCGACGTTGACCGTCCGCTGCCCACTGTCACGGATGAGAACGGCCAGCCCGCAGACCTGAGCGCGACCGTCTATATCCGCATGCTGCGCAGTCATGACCGTGATGCGCGTCAGCGTGCCTATGAAGCCGAGATGAAGGCCTATGCCGATTTCGGCCAGACCTTTGCAGCCACTTACCGCTACAGTGTCAAGGCAGATGCGGCGGGAGCACGCGTACGTCACTTCGCCAGTGCGATCGAGGCCTCGCTTTTCCCCGACCGCATCCCGGTAGGCGTATATGACGCACTGCTTAAGAGCGTGGAGGACGCTCTGCCGTCCCTTGACCGCTATCTGGCGCTGCGCAAAAGGCGTCTGGGCGTGGACGAACTGCATCTGTATGATCTCTATGTACCCATTGTGGATGATTTCGATATGCCCATGACTTATCCGGAAGCCTTCCAGGTCGTCAAAAAAGGCCTTGCGCCTCTCGGTGCACATTATGCGGAGCTTCTGGAGGAAGCATATGCCAACCGCTGGATCGACGTCTATGAGAACAAAGGCAAGCATACCGGCGCCTATTCATGGGGCGTATATGGCACGCATCCCTATGTACTGCTGAACCATACCGACGACCTGAACGGCGCATTCACGCTGGCACATGAACTCGGGCATGCCATGCATACCTGGCACAGCAACCATGCACAGCCCTATGCCAAAGCCGGCTACTCCCTGTTTGTCGCCGAAGTCGCCAGTACATGCAATGAAATGCTGCTCATGCGCGCGCTCATGGAGGAGTACAAGGATGACAGGAAAGCCTGCGCCTTCCTTGCCAATCACCTTCTCGAAGAATTCCGCGGCACCGTGTTCCGTCAGACGCTGTTCGCTGACTTTGAACGCGAAAGCCACCGCATGGAAGAGAATGGTGTACCACTGACTGCCGCTTCGCTTGGCGATGTGCACTTTGAGCTCAATCAGAAGTATTACGGCCGTGTATGTACCATCGATGAATGCGTACGTTCCGAATGGATGCGTATCCCCCATTTCTACAGAGCGTTCTATGTTTACAAATACGCGACCGGCTTCAGTGCCGCTGTTGCCCTCTCCGACCGCATCCTGCACGAAGGCCAGCCGGCTGTGGATGACTATATGAAATTCCTCAGCGCAGGCGCCAGCCTGCCCCCGCTTGACGCACTGCGTCTTGCCGGTGTGGACATGGAAGACCCGCAGACCGTACGCAATGCGCTGCACATATTTGACGAGACCGTCACTCGACTGGAGGAATTGCTGCAGTGAATCAGATGCTTGGACTGGATCCCGTTGAATGCGCTGAGCATGTCTTCCGGAACCTTGACTGGCGGCGCTGTTCTGCTTTAAAAGCAGACGGAAAACAACTCTGTGCCGCTCTTGTACAAGCACAGATAGATTATCTGCATGAATGCGGGGCACTGGATGAGAACGGGGATACGAGCGAAGGCGAGTATGATGAGGACGATGCCGTTGAATTCCTGCTTGATGCATTGCTGCAGGCATTCCCTATTCCCCCGGAATGTGAAGCACTGTACTGTACGCTGATTGACGCATTCCTGCCTGCTATGGACGATTACCTGCTAGCACAGGGCCTGATGAGCCTGTGAAAGGAGTTTGCATGTACCCGATTCCTGATCATCTGAAGCCTTATCTTACGCCTGTCGGCGAGGGAAATAGTGAACTACACGTGCACGGTGCTGTGCGCTGTACATGCGGCTGTGCACTGTTCACGCCTTACGTGAATGAAGCAGGAACGATTGCTGCCGCGAAGTGCCGCCAGTGCGGAGAAAAGCTGCTGCTGTTCCATGCCGGCCGGCACGGCTGGGACGGTTTTGTTGCGAAAGCGGATTATCTTTATGATCTCTCCGGCAAGCTGAAGCCTGTTGCCACCTGCCCGCAGTGCAATGCAGCAACGCCTCTGGCTGTTCTGCTGACCATTACTTCCCTGGGCCGCGAGGATTTCATCCAGGGCAGCGAGCTCACAGATGAGCACGGCAGAAAGCTGCGTGAAGAAGACTGGGTCAACGCATTCACTTCGTTCCGTATGGACGTAGCCTGCCCGCTGTGCGGACAGACCAGCGAGAGCATTATCGACATCGAGACCGCATGATCTGAAAAGGACCCGCTATGACGAATAGGTTTCGCAAAAAGCGCCGCCTGCTCATAACACTGCTATGCGTCTTTCTGGCACTGCCATTCATCGTAATCGGATATCTGGCATATGTTTTCATCGCCTATAACCGTCTATCGGACAATCTGTCTTTGGATGTGCGCGGTAACGTATCTGACCCGGTGCGAACCGGAACCAAATACACTGTCCTGTCCTTCAACATCGGTTTCGGCGCATATGAGCCTGATTTCAGTTTCTTCATGGACGGCGGTACACAATCCTGGGCCTGGTCAAAAGACAAGCTGCTGAAGAACATGTCTGCCATCCAGTCCTTCCTGACTGCCAGTCAGCCGGATTTCTGCCTGCTGCAGGAAGTGGACGAAAAAGCCACCCGCACCTATAAAGTCAACGAACGCGCCATGCTTGAAGAGAGTTTTGCTGCCAACGGCCGGGATACAGTGTTCGCCCAGAACTGGGACAGCCCGTTTCTCTTCTATCCCCTCACCCAGCCGCATGGCAAGTCCGTCAGCGGCATTCTGACAGCCAGCCGGTTTGGTATCACGTCCGCACTGCGCCGCAGTCTGCCCATTGAGGACTCTGTAATAAAGATCGTAGATCTGGACCGCTGCTACAGTGTTTCGCGTGTGCCCGCAGAGAACGGCCGGGAACTGGTCCTGTACAATGTGCATATGTCCGCTTATACATCGGACGGAAGCATCGCGACAGAGCAACTGCGGCTGCTCCTTGATGATATGACAGCAGAGTATGAAAAAGGGAATTATGTCATCTGCGGCGGCGATTTCAACAAAGACCTGCTCGGTGATTCCAGCCAGTATTTCGGCATCCCGGGTCAGGAATACTCATGGGCACAGCCCGTACCGGCAGAACTCTTTGAAGGTCTTCCGCTTTCACTGGTTTCCGGGACTAATGCACCCTCATGCCGCATCGCAGATGCGCCTTATAATCCGCAACAGTTCGTGCTGACTGTAGACGGTTTCATCACGTCTGATAATGTACAGGTTCTGGACGTCAGCGTAATCGATACAGGCTTCACGTACTCGGATCACAATCCCACACAGCTTACATTCACCCTGCTTCAGTAAGATCATTTCATCTGCATACACGCAAAGAAGAAGCGGCATCACTCCGCTTCTTCTTTGCGCTCTTGATCGGTTTATTCCAGTTCGAATGCACCTGTATACAGCTGGTAATACTGGCCCTTCTCGGCGATCAGCTGTTCATGGCTGCCGCGCTCGATAATGCGGCCGTGGTCCAGAACCATGATCACATCGCTGTTCTGTACGGTGGACAGTCGATGCGCGATCACGAAAACAGTACGTCCCTGCATGAGCTGGTCCATACCGCGCTGCACCAGTGCTTCGGTACGCGTATCGATGGACGATGTCGCCTCATCCAGGATCATGACAGGAGGATCGGCGACTGCCGCACGCGCGATGGAGATCAGCTGGCGCTGGCCCTGTGACAGGCCGCTGCCGTCCCCGGCCAGAAGCGTGTTGTAACCATCCGGCAGACGTGTAATGAAGTCATGCGCATTTGCGAGCTTCGCGGCAGCGATACACTCCTCATCCGTCGCGTCCAGCTTACCGTAGCGGATGTTTTCCATGACTGTACCGGTGAAGAGGTTGACATCCTGAAGCACCACGCCCAGGGAATGCCTCAGATCACTCTTGCGGATCTTATTGATATTGATGCCGTCATAGCGGATCTTGCCGTCGGCGATATCATAGAAGCGGTTGATCAGGTTGGTGATCGTAGTCTTGCCTGCGCCGGTCGCGCCGACGAAAGCGACCTTCTGGCCGGGCTTCGCATACAGCGTGATATCATGCAGTACAGGCTTGTCAGGCGTATAGGCGAAGTCTACTTCGTGCATCTCCACATCGCCTGTCAGGCGCGTGTAGGTCAGGCTGCCGTCCTGATGCGGATGCTTCCAAGCCCACATGCCCGTACGCTCAGTGGTCTCGACGATCTGCCCGTTCTCTTCCTTTGCATTGACGAGCGTCACATATCCCTCATCCTGCTCGGACTTTTCATCCATCAGGCTGAAGATACGCTCGGCGCCGGCCAAAGCCATGGCGATGAAGTTGATCTGCTGAGAGACCTGGCTGATTGGGCGCATGAAGTTGCGGCTCAGGGTAAGGAAAGCGGCAATGGCACCAAGGGACAGCGTGCCGATGCCAGTCAGGGTCAGGTTCGGCACACCGGCGATCGCCAATGCACCGCCGACAATAGCAAGTATTACATAGCCGATATGTCCCAGGTTGTTGTTGACTGGGCCGAGAACGTTCGCGATCTTATTGGCGCTGGTGGCGTTCTCGCACAGCTCATTGTTGCGGCGGTCAAACTCTTCCTTGGCCTGCGGCTCATGATTGAAGACCTTGACGACCTTCTGGCCGTTGATCATTTCTTCAATATATCCGTTCAGTGATGCCAGAGACTTCTGCTGTTTCACGAAGAAGCCGGCACTGCGCATGCCCATCTTCGCACTGGCTGACAGCATAACAAAGGTCGCAAGAAGCATGACCAGCGTCATCCACACGCTGCAGATCAGCATGTTGATGAAGATCACGATCAGCGAGATCACGGAAGCAAATACCTGCGGCAGCGACTGGCTGACCATCTGGCGCAGCGTATCGGTATCGTTGGTATAGAAGCTCATCACTTCGCCATGGGTATGTGAATCAAAATAGCGGATCGGCAGCGTCTGCATGTGCGCGAACATTTCGTCACGTACTTTTTTCAACACGCTGTGTGAGACGACCGCCATCATCCTTGCCTGGATGAACACAGCGAGGATCGCCAGCAGATACAATGCTGCCATACGCATCATCGCCTTGAGCAGGCCGGAGAAGTCCGGTGCGGCAGCCTGCAGGAGCGGGCCGATGTAATCGTCGATAACAGTACCCAGGAAGGTCGCTGCCCTTGCCGTTGCGATTGCATCAAGGATGATGCAGGCAAGTACGATAATCAGCCGCGGCCAGAAGGGCTTAAGATAGGAGAGCATGCGGACTACGGTCTTCTTATTGATCGGCTGACGCGGGCCCATTGCCCTGGGGCCGCCGCGCATGCCGCCGCCCGGACCGGGACGTGCAGGCGCTCTGTCGTTATTCTTAGGCGCGTTACTCATCGTCCTCGCCTCCCTTCGTCTGGGAATCATGTACCTCGCGGTAGATCTCACAGCGCTCCATCAGTTCCTCGTGTGTGCCGTGATCGACCATTCGGCCGTCATCCAATACCACGATCATGTCAGCATCTTTCACTGAGGAAACACGCTGGGCGATAATGATCTTTGTCGTGTCCGGGATGTAACTGCGGAATCCAGCACGGATCATTGCGTCAGTGCGCGTATCCACGGCGCTCGTGCTGTCGTCCAGGATCAGGATCTTCGGCTTCTTCAGCAACGCTCTAGCAATGCACAAGCGCTGCTTCTGGCCGCCGGAGACATTGGTGCCGCCCTGTTCAATCCAGGTGTCGTACTTATCCGGCATATCCTGGATGAACCCGTCCGCCTGTGCGAGACGGCAGGCCTCCATGATTTCCTCGTCAGTTGCGTTCTCATTGCCCCAGCGCAGGTTGTCCTTGATCGTACCGCTGAACAATTCGTTCTTCTGCAGTACCATGGCCACGCTGTCACGCAGAGCTGTCAGGTCATAGGCGCGTGCGTCGACGCCGCCTACCTTGACCATGCCCGCAGTCGGGTCATACAGGCGCGGGATCAGCTGTACAAGCGAGGACTTGCCGCTGCCCGTGCCGCCCAGGATACCCACGACCATACCGGAGCGGATATGCAGGTCGATATCGCTCAGCGTATTCCGCTCGCTTCGGCTCGCATAACTGAAATCCACATGGTCAAAATCGATGGAGCCGTCCAGCACTTCGGTGACGGCCAGGGACGGCGAATTCACGTCGCTCTTCTCGTCCAGGACTTCCACGATGCGCTGTGCGGAAGCGCGGGACATGGTGATCATCAGGAATACCATCGAGACCATCATCAGGCTGGAGAGGATCTGGATCACATAGGTGATCAGGCTCATCAGCTGGCCGGTCGTCATGCCGATATCCGGGTTATTGCCCGAGGCAATGATGGCCTTCGCGCCCATCCAGGTGATCAGAAGCGTGCAGGTATAGATACAGATCATCATCAGCGGGGACATGAAAGCCAGGTTCTTCTCAGCATGTGTGAAGTCCTTGAAGATCTCACCGGAAATGCCGTTGAACTTGCCGACCTCGTAATCCTCACGCACAAAACTCTTGACCACGCGTACACCGCGCAGGTTTTCCTGTACGACATTATTCAGTTTGTCATAGGTCTTGAACACACGACGGAAGATAGGATGCGTCAGACGCATGATCGTGAAGATGCCAAGCGCAAGAACCGGCAGTGTGTACAGGAACACCATGGAGATGCGCCCGTTCACGGAAAACGCCATCACCATGGAGAAGATCAGCGTCATCGGCGCGCGTACCGCAATGCGGATGATCATCTGGAACGCGTTCTGCACATTGTTTACGTCTGTGGTCAGACGCGTGATGATGGACGATGTGCTGAACTTGTCGATATTCGCGAACGAATAATCCTGAATGGTATAGTACATGTCATGCCGCAGGTTCTTGGCAAAACCGGCGGAAGCCGTCGCTGCCATGCGTCCGCCCATCACACCGAAGAAGAGCGAGATGAACGCGGCTGCCAGCAGCAGCAAGCCGTTGATCCAGATCTGGCTCATATCCCCGCGCTCGATACCGCGGTCGATCAGCCAGCTCATGATCAGCGGGATCAGCACTTCCATGCCGACTTCGCCCACCATGAACAGCGGCGTGGCAATCGTCTGTTTTTTATACTGTCCGATACGGGCAGTCAGTTTCTTGATCATAACACTTCCTGCTCCTCGATTTCTTCCTTCTCGCTCAGATTGGCATGAAGCCTATCCAGGAACGAGAACAGCGTTTCAAGTTCCTCCCCGCTGAAACCCCGGCGCAGCATCTGTTCGAAATGACGCCGGTCCTCGTTCATCATCTGCGTCACTTCGCGTGCCTTCCGGGTCAGCCGCAGCTGTTTCTTGCGCCTGTCCCCTTCCACGCTAAGCTGCTCGACCAATCCCTTCTGGGCCATCAGGCTGACAACCTTGGAAGCGGTCGAACGCGTAATGCCGAAACGGCTCTCCAGATCATGCTGATATACCACTTCCCCCCGCTCCTCGCGGCGTCCGATATAACCGATGATCCAGCCGTTCGTTCCCGTGATCGCTTCCGTCTGGCGCTTGCCCGCCTGCCGCTCAAAATAGCGGCAGCTCAGGTTGGACAGCCTGCGCAGCTCCGCACCGATATACCGTTCCATACACGCCTCCCTCTCCATTCATAAAGCGTTGGATTGTACGATGTACAACGTATTATAGCGAGGTATTCAGGCACTGTCAAGCGGGAAAGGATGTTTGACGCGCGCCTGCGCGTGTGGTATAATTTTAGTTCACCGATATTTCTTTGAAGAATGAGGAAAGCACATGTCATTTTTCGAATTGCTGCTGCTCGCTGTCGGCTTGTCCATGGATGCTTTCTCCGTGTCCATTTGCAAGGGACTGGCGCTGCGCCGAATCACCGTGGGAAACGCCTGCATTGTTGGCGCATGGTTCGGAGGTTTTCAGTTTCTCATGCCCGTAATAGGCTGGCTGCTCGGCAGCCGTTTTGCGGCATACATCAACCGCTGGGATCACTGGATCATCTTCGCTCTGCTGCTGCTGATCGGCGGCAACATGATCCGCGAAGCCGTTTGGGGCAAAGATGAGGAAAAGACAGACGCGAGTCTTTCTGTCCGTTCCATGCTGCCCCTTGCCATTGCGACTAGTATTGATGCGCTGGCGGCCGGCGTCACATTCTCCCTTCTGGAGATCAGTGTGATCCCTGCCTCGGCATTCATTGGTGTCGTGACTTTCGCCTTCTCCGCAGCGGGCGTAAAAATCGGCAGTCTGTTCGGTCTCCGCTATGAGAAAAAGGCTGCTGTATGCGGTGGTATCATTCTCATTCTTCTTGGCATAAAGATTCTGCTGGAGCACATGGGCGTGCTCTGACCCCGTCTGTTGCCTTTCCATCCTCTTTTGCATATAATAAGGAGGCCATCCGTGCGCCGTTTGCTTGTCCTTGCCGCAGTGCTTCTCCTTCTGACAGCACCGGTCCGTGCCGAAGAAGAGATCATTGCGCCTGCCTGGCCGGTACCGGAGTATGTGACCTGGCTCCTGGATACGGCACGTGCGGAGCTGGGTTATAAGGAAAGCTACAACGGTTACACGAAATACGGCGAGTGGTCAGGAGACCCTTATGCCGAATGGTGTGCAGAATTCCTTTGCTGGTGTGTTGCGCAGGTCGATACCATGCATGGTACACAGCTGCTGACCCGGATCTATCCCAAGTATTCCGGTTCGAATACCGGTCTGAACTGGTTCCTTCGCGAGGGGCGCTTCGTTTCCCGCAATGGGTATGTTGAAGGCTGGGGAACGCAATGGTATGTCGGTGAGGAAGACCGCCTGCGCGCCGGCGATTATATCCCGCAGCCCGGCGATTGGGTGTTTTACACGTTCGACAGTCTGGGCGATACTGCTCATGTGGCCGTGGTGGAGTACTGCACGCGTGACAAAAAGGGAAATGTGACCGTGCATGTGATCGAAGGCAACCTGCCGGACCGCGTGCAGCGCAACACGCACGCACTGAACGACTGGCGCGTACTGGGCTATGGTACTGTCCGCGATATTGTCGACACGGTCATGACAGGCGGCTGCAAAGGCGTCAAGGTACGTTTGCTGCAGCAGCGGCTCAGTGCTTTGGGATATCTAGACCCCTCTCTTGTTTCGGGCGAGTATGGCCCGTCCACTGCTCAGGCGATCCGTGATTTTCAGACAGCTACCGATAAGGTTCCCACAGGCATCGCCAACCATCATACACAGCTGACCCTGAACGAAATGTACTGGCAGGCCTATTGGCTCGACGACAGCAATTTCTGTGTTGTGCCCGACTAAACGGAGGCGTTTCCCGCATGCGTGATCTTCTTCTGATCCTAAATCTGAACGATGCTGCCAGCACGGCGGTCGCGCGCTCTTTGCGTGCCGAACACATCTGCTGCCACATTGTCCCGCGTGATATAACACCCGAAGAGATCTCCGCCCGGCAGCCCCTGGGACTCATCCTGGCCGGCGATGTCAGCGGGAACGTTCCCGCTCCGGTGCAAAATGAGATCCTAAACGGCGAATGGCCGGTGCTCGCACTGGGTGATGCCGCTGCCATGCTCTGCTCACAGCTGGGCGGTGACGCACTCGAAACAGTACTTTGCGGGACCATCGGAACGGTCACCTTCTCCCCCTGTGCGATGACAGAAGGCATGGAAGACTGTGAACGCGTACTGCACAACGCCCGCCGCCTGCGCCTTCCTGACAGTTTTGTGCCCTTTGCGCTCTGTGAGGATGAAACTGTCGGTTTCCGCAGCGAATCTCTGCCGTTCTACGGTCTGCAGTTCGGGCTTGAGCTGAATGATACCGACGGAATCCAACTATTGCTGAACTTTGCGCTTTCCGTGTGCCACTGCACACGCTGGTGGGATTATGAGGCATTCACCAGGGATGCCGTGACACGAATCCGTGAAGCTGTCGGTGACGGGCGTGCCGTATGTGCAATGACCGGCGGTCTGAACAGCGGCATCAGCGCCCTGCTCGCGCACCGCGCACTGGGTGAGCGCCTGCAGTGCATCTTTATCGACACAGGCCTGCTTCGGGAAAACGAAGCACGCGATTTCCTGGCTTTCTACCGTTCCCAGGCAGGGCTGAATATCGTGCATGTTTCCGCTCAGGATCGGTTTGTTGCGGCACTCTCAGGCATTGTCGATCCGGCACTCAAAAAGCGCGTGATCGGAGAAACGCTGCAGAGCATTCTGGATGAAACGCTTGCAGGCATGGGCACGTTTACCGCTGTCGTTCGCAGTGTGATCTGCAGCGATGTCCTACGCGGCGTCGACTACCGCAACCGTCCCGGCATTCATGCCGACCTGCCCGTTATAGAACCGCTGCGTGAACTGTTCAAGGACGAAGTCCGTCTCGCCGGCGACTATCTGGGCATGCCGACTGAAGTGCTTCAGCGCCAGACTTTCCCGGGCAGCGGCATGGCTCTGCGCATACTCGGCGAAGTGACCCCTGCACGCCTGCAGACGCTCCGTGCCGCTGACCTGATTTTCACGACTGAAGCAAAGAACGCCGGACAGAATCGCCGTCTGCGCCAGCACTTTGCGCTTCTCAGTTCTCTTCCGGGAGATGATACGCATGTAATGATCATTCTGCGTGCCATCACGACCGGCGAAGCCGCACGCCTGCCGCACGAGCTGCTTGAGGAGATCACTACCCGCATTCTGCGCGAGCGTCCCGAGGTCGCACGCGTAGTCTATGACCTGTCACCCGTCTCTGCCGCTACTGGCGCCGAATGGCAGTAACGGCAAGGATTCAGATAAAGGATAGATAATTCATGAAACTGATGCATCCAATCGCACCCTATCGCGGCATCCCGCCCGAAGACTGTTTCGTAGCAGCCAATGACCAGATGCTCCAGATGGGAACAGGCTATGTGACGCCATTCTTCCAGCAGGAACTGTATCCGGAAGCCCCGCTCATGATCTATATGCATCTTGAAGCACAGCCGGTTGTCCGCAGTGTCCTGCTGGGCGCGCTGATCGCGCGGGCTGAGCAGATCCGTGCCAACAATCCTCAGGCCAAGGGACGTCTCTATACACAGATCGCTCCGGATGACTGGGATCTGGCTAATTTCTATACCCGCTCCGGCTTCAAAGCCGATGACAGCGAGGACCTGTACCATCTGCCTCTTCCTACCTGGCCGGCAAGGCCGCCAGTGTTCTGCGAGTATGCATCAGTGCCGCTGAAGACGCCGGATGAAGCACAGGCATTCCTGAACCGTTCCAATGCTTACCGCATTGCGCCGCTCGATGCCGGACTGCTTACCCAATGCATGCAGATGGAGCACTTCCTGGCTGTAGGCTTCTACCGCGGAGCACATCCGGTATCCGAAATGCTGCTCACCGGTGAAGGACAATCCGTCACGCTCGTATCGCTCTATGTGCGTTCTGACTACAGACGTCAGGGTTTTGCCAAGGCGATACTCGGTGCTGCTGCCGATATCCTGCGTCCCCGCGGGGTAACGCAGATCTCTGCACGCGTGTTCAGCCGCAATGCCGCACAGATCGGGCTGATGCATGCAGCTGGCGGCAAAAAGGTACGCACACTGTCCATTCTCCCTGGCATCTCGCTGTAATACCGATTATTCCAATACTTTCAGCAACCGGAGGCAAACATGAAGATCGGCCTGCTTTGCGCCATGAAATCAGAACTGGGGCAGCTTACGCCCCATCTGCAGATATCCCAGGAGACCACCGTCGGACGGATCACCGTGTTTGAAGGCGAGATCGACGGTCTGCCCGTCGCTATAGCAGCCAGCGGGATCTGCAAAGTCAATGCGGCTGTCACTGCACAGATCCTGATCGACCGCTTTGCTGTTACGCATGTCATGATGGTAGGTGTCGCAGGCGGGATGGATCCCCAGCTGGGTATTCATGCGCTGGTCTTCTCCGAGCGTCTGGCAGAGCATGATATTTGCAGTGATTTCTTTGTCGTTACCAAAGACGGCTGGATCCCTGCCGATGAGGAGCTCGTCGCAGTCTGCCGCCGCCTGGCTGAAGATGGAAAGTTCCTGTACCCTGCCTTCTTTGGTGCCATGGTCAGCGGAGAGCAGTTTATAGCCGAGGAAGGGCGTCAGGAAATCATCGATGCCTGGCATCCGCTCAGCGTGGACATGGAGAGCGCGGCTGCCGCGCATGCATGTTACCTAAACGGTATCCCGTTCCTGGCGATCCGCGCTATCAGCGATACGGCAGAGAGCGGTCCGGAAGCCTTTGAAGTCAATGAGATCAGTGCTGCCGATGCCGCTGCTTCTGCAGCAAGAGAAGTGTTGAAAGCATTGGCAAAAGACAGTTCTCTCGGTATTTCCTGACACCTCTGTCTGAGTACAAAACGAGAGGCCCTGCACTTACGGTGCAAGCCTCTCAGGAACTCATTATTCTATATTGATGACACCTGTCCTCGGACTGGTGTTTTCTATTGCTGTAAAAACGGTCTGATCAGTGCCGCTGCTTCTTTCTCGGGTTCTCCCCGCATATTCAGCCAGTGGATCGTGGTATCACGGCGAAACCAAGTCATCTGGCGTTTTGCGAACCGCTTGATGGCGCGGCTCAGCTCTTCAAGCATTTCCTCACGCGTCCCGCCGGTTCCCAGGAGATACCGGCTGATGTAACGGTATTCCAGCCCGAGCCTGTCCAGGAAGTCCGTGCTGACTCCGGCGTCCAGCAGTCCCTGGACCTCCTCGATCATGCCTTCCGCGACGCGCCGTTCCAGGCGCTCGTCAATTCGCCGGCACAGTGTCGGCCTGTCCCAGGTCACGCCTAGTTTCAGCACTTCATACCGCGGCTGGCGCCTGTCCCCCGCTGTATCCCCGTCATGTAGCTTTTCAAGCCGCCGCATCACGCGGTTACGGTTCTGAGGATCGATCTCTGTTTGCGGCTCTGCTTGTTGCAGCAGCTCGAACAGGCGCTCTGTCGGCAGTTCTTCCAGTTCCCGCCGGTAATTAAGATCCGGTGCGATATTGCTCAGCACATACCCGTCACACACGGCATCTACATACAGGCCTGTGCCGCCCACCAGGAACGGGGCCTTCCCGCGTGCCGCGATATCGTCGATTGCGGCATACGCCATGCGCTGGAAATCCGCCATGGTAAAGAAAGTGCCTGGATCGCATACATCGATCAGATGATGCGGAACACCCTGCATTTCTTCCGGCGTGATCTTTCCACTGCCAAGATCCAGTCCGCGATAGACCTGTCTTGAGTCAGCAGATACGATCTCTCCTCCAAAGGCTCCGGCCAATGTCACGCCCAGGCCGCTCTTGCCTGAAGCATTGGTGCCTACTACGGCGATCAGCCTGTCCATCCTGTCTCTTCCCCGTTTTCAGACTTTTCAAGCGAAGCGCGCGCCTCGTCGATATCCTCGCCGATCCAGGGCACGAACTTCAGATCTTTCAGTGCTTCGCGACTGACCACGGTGTCCGTGCCCAGGCAGGCAGTACACCGGTATCCGCATTCCGGGCAGACGCAGACTTCTTTGTCCTCAGCGTGCACCATGAACGCACCGCATCTGCTGCATCCGCAGCGCATACAATCACTTCCCTGCTTTTTCTTTGTGTATTATACTTCAAATCAGGTTTTTCTGCTTGCCCCTGCATGCGTTTCGTGCGACAATATGCAGGTATCCTCAGTGAAAAGAGCACTTGCATGAAAAAACGGCTGACAAAAAACGAAAAATGGGCGCTCCTGCCAATCATCTGGGCGCTTGCCTGGCCTACCATGCTGGAACAGGCGCTCAGCACTGCCGTGCAGTATGTCGATCAGGCCATGGTCGGCCGGCTAGGTGCTGCTGCAACTGCTGCTGTTGGCGTAACCACTACTGTCAGCTGGATGATCGGCAGTACGGTCTCCGCGCTCGGCATCGGATTTTTGTCATTCATTGCCCAGGCATATGGCGCCAATGACAAGGCGCGGGCTGCGCGCGTTTCCTCGCAGGCCGTTCTGGCAGTACTGGTATCCGGCACACTGTTTACTATCCTTCCCCTGGCTCTGCACCGCCAGGTACCCGTCTGGATGCAGGCGGATCCTGAGATCGCCAAAACTGCCGGGAAATACTTCTTTATCCTCTATACGCCCATGCTCCTGCGTGCCGCGAGCATTATCTTCGGCACAGCACTCCGCGCAGCAGGTGATACACGTACGCCTATGCGTGTCAGTCTGTTGATGAATGCTGTAAATGTCGTGCTCAACTATCTCCTGATCTACCCCACCCATGACGTTTCTGTCATGGGCCTTGCTGTGACTGTCCCGGGTGCGGGCATGGGCGTGCTTGGTGCGGCACTCGCCAGTGCAGTTTCCTATGCAATCGGCGGCATCGGCATATCGATCGCGCTGTGGCGTCATCCCGTGATCAGTCCGCGCGGCCAGCGGCTGCGTCCTGACTGGGAAGTACTCAGGCCCTGCCTCAGGATCGCCCTTCCGTCTACCTTACAACGCTTTGCCACTTCTTTTGGCTATGTGGCTTTTGCAGCAATGATCAATGCACTGGGAACGATCCCGCTTGCCGCACACAGCATTGCAAACACGGTCGAAAGCGCTTTCTATATTCCCGGATGGGGCATGCAGACGGCTGCCGCAACGCTTACCGGCAATGCACTGGGTGCCAGAGACCGTCCGCGCATGCACAGCATGGCGCAGGTGCTCATCATACTGGAAGTCGTGCTGATGGTCGTATCCGGTACCCTTCTTTTCATATTCGCCCCATCCATGATGCAGCTGTTCACTGCCGATGCGGCAGTCATTGCTCTGGGCGCTACCGTGCTGCGCATGGTAGCTGTTTCCGAGCCCTTCTACGGTGCTGCCATCATCCTCGAAGGCATGCTGCAGGGCGTCGGCGATACGGTAACACCTTTCTTTTACAATGTACTCGGCATGTGGGGCGTACGCATTGCCGGCACTTTCATATGCACACGTTTTCTGCATCTCGGCCTGACTGCGGCCTGGGGATGCATGATCGCGCACAACATGCTTCTTTTCATACTGCTCGTACAGCACTATCTGCGCGGGAAATGGAATCCGCTTGACCGCGTATCCAAAGACTGATCAGCAGCAG
>JAFZPO010000151.1 GCA_017550305.1 Clostridia bacterium | reverse complement strand
CAGACTGCTTCAGATCCTGTTTTCCAGCAATCCCTTGGTATATCTGAACAGTCTGAATCCAACTCTGAAACTTTCCTCCCAGAATCATTCGATGAGCTTCCCGTACGTTTGGTTGGTGTTGTATTCAATACATACATTATTCTTGAATGTGGCGGACGCATGCTTCTTTGTGACCAGCATGCTGTTCATGAACGTCTCCTTTTTGAACAGATGAAACAAGCATACGGAGATACCGGTATTGCTCAGCAGCTTCTTGCGCCTGTCAACATTCAGCTCTCATACCGTGAGTATGCGATCTATCAGGATTCAAAAGATGCCTTGCTTGCTGCAGGTTTTGAAGTATCAGATTTCGGAGACCGTATGATCCAGCTCCGTTCTGTTCCAATGGTATTAGGACAGGCAAAGAGCATCGACTGTTTCCACGATGCACTGGATGACCTTGCCGAATGTGGAAAAATCAGCACGCAGAAGCGAACAGACCGCATCATTCAGATGGCTTGCAAGCATGCTGTAAAAGGCGGCGAACGTGCGCCAATGGAAGCCATATTCGAGCTGATCCGTCAGATGATACGGGACAACGTTACCCCTACCTGTCCGCATGGCCGTCCTCTTGTCGTAGAGGTTACTCAGCGTGACCTTGAAAAGCGTTTCCACCGGATCCAATGATAAGCAGTATGTCAGTAAACAATGAAAATAAACCGCGTGTCCTAGGGATCGTCGGTGCGACTGCAAGCGGAAAGACTTCCCTTTCCCTTCAGGTAGCACAGCGGCTTAATGCAGAGATCATCTGTATGGATTCCATGCAGGTTTACCGTCAGATGGATATCGGGACCGCAAAGCCTACTGCGGAAGAAAGGGCTCTGGTTCCTCATCATCTGATCGACATCATTGATCCTTCCGCTTCTTTCTCTGTCGCAGAATATGTTCCGCTGGCGCATGCCTGCATTGCCGATGTCATTTCCAGAGGCCATGTTCCCCTGCTGGTAGGCGGTACTGGCCTTTACCTTCAGGGAATCTCCATGCCTCATGATTACGGCGGCCTTCCCAGTGACCCGGCGATCCGTGCCGAGCTCCAGGAGGTATATGAGCGTTCAGGCGCCGATGCACTGCACAGCCTTCTTCAGTCGGTTGACCCCGAGACCGCAGCCCGCCTGCATCCGCATGACATCCGAAGGGTCATCCGCGCGATCGAGATCTTCCGTCTGACCGGCATTCCCATGTCTGAGCATCGTATCCTTCAGACGGAAAAATCACCTTACGATATGCGTCTATTCGCGATCTCCTGGCCACGGGACGAGCTTCACCGCCGCATCGGATACCGCGTAGATGAGATGATGGAGCAGGGTCTGCTTGAAGAGGTAAAAAGCCTTCTTTCCGATGGTGTTTCTCCCCAGGCACAGAGCATGCAGGGATTGGGATACAAGGAACTGGTCCCCGTTATAAACGGAACGGAAACAATCGCTTCCGCAACAGAACGCATCAAAACAGGGACCCGCAATTACGCAAGACGCCAGCTCATATGGTACCGCCGTGATCAGCGAATTCATTGGCTGGACAGCGAGCACCTTGGTCAGGCAACAGAACAGATCATCAAAATATGGAGTGACTGAAATGGATATAAATGCCTTCATTGAATCATGCGAGCTTGAATGCCGCGAGCAGTTTAAGGAAATAGATGCACGTTCCATCCGCTGCACACAGCGCGTCCTGGACGCCTTTTCCACGCATCACGTTGCTGCCCGACATTTCTCTCCGACTACGGGCTATGGATACGATGATATCGGCCGTGATACACTGGAGAGCATTTTCGCACAGCTTTTTTCCGCGGATGCAGCGATCGTGCGCCCGCAGATCGCTTCGGGCACGCACGCCCTTGCTCTCGCGCTTTTCGGTCTACTTAAGCCCGGCCAGCATCTTCTCTATGCATCCGGCGCGCCGTATGACACGCTGGAAAGCGTCATAGGAAAAGAAGGAAAGCCTGTCGGTTCACTCTCTGAAATGGATATATCCTACTCGTATGTTTCCTTGCTTAACGGAAGTATCGATGTTGATTCCGTGCTGAAGGCGATCCGCCCTGAAACAGCTGTCGTTGCCCTGCAGCGCAGCCGCGGTTATGCCTGGCGCGATGCTATTTCCCCGCTTCAGATGAAACCGGTGATCGAAGCAGTGCATCAGCTGCGCCCGGACATTTTCATTATGGTAGACAACTGCTACGGTGCTTTTGTATGTGATGAAGAACCGACTCAGTTCGGTGCCGATGTCGCAGTAGGCAGTCTCATAAAGAATGTCGGCGGCGGCCTTGCACCGACCGGCGGCTACCTAGTCGGGACATGGCGTGCAATCGAACGGATCGAAGCCCGTCTGACCGCCCCCGGGATCGGCCGTGAAGTAGGAAGCTACGCGTTTAGCTATCAGCCTTTCTACCAGGGATTGTTCATGGCGCCGCACACCGTCGCACAGGCTTTGAAAACAGCTGTTCTTTCTGCCAGGATCTTTTCTAGACTTGGCATGAAGACCTCCCCTGCCTATGATGCTCCGCGTGCTGACATCATTCAGGCCGTTGAGATGTCGACACCGAAAAACCTGATCGCGCTTTGCCAGGGCATCCAGGCAGCATCCCCGATCGACAGCTTTGTAGTGCCCGAACCCTGGGAAATGCCCGGGTATTCCGATCCCGTCATTATGGCTGCCGGTACCTTTGTAAGCGGTGCTTCCATTGAGTTTTCCGCTGACGGCCCGATGCGTCCTCCGTATATTGCCTACATGCAGGGTGCCTTGTCTTATGAGCATGGCCGGATCGCGCTTGCTTCAGTGCTTAAGAAGCTGGAATCTATTGGTTTCTTTGCATAATGAATCCCAATTTAAAAGGCGTTGTTCTGCGCCTTTTTTCTTTTTTACTGAAGCAAGCATTAAATTGCTGTTTGGTTTTCTTCTTGCATGCATAATCACCGTTAGAGTATAATTGAATTAGATATAGATGGCAATTATCGATTTCTTGGGATAACAAAGTTGATCTATAAAGAATGGTCAGAGAAGGATTCGGAGGATACGCCATGATCATTCATATTAATACTTACAGTCTTGGCAATAAATATCCAAACATAAAACCTATCACTTTGAATCTGAAAGGGAAACCGGAAACACTGCGTGACCTAATAGTTCTATGTGTTGATGCCTGTGTGGAACGGCAGCACCAGAGGATCAACAATCAGCCAGACCCTATCTTCTCCCAAGAGGAACTGGAGAATATGGCCAAGATAGGCCGAATAGCTTTGGGAATCGACTGGAATGGCACTCCTGCAGACCCAGCAAGGGCTGTAGAAACGGCCTTACAGGCATATGAGGACGGATTGTTCCGGGTTTTCCAGAACGTCCGCGAGATAAGCGGATTGGGCACGCCTCTGTCTCTCTTTGAAAATGACACCTTCACTTTCATCCGCCTGACCATGCTTTCAGGCAGTAGTTGGTAAGAGCCCTCGCCAGGAGGCAACTATGCAGTATTATGAGTATTTAGATGATGCAGCCCGACGTAGATTGTGTAATAGCGGACGACAGCTTTCGCCGGAAGCACAAAGTTTTCTGGAGAAGCTTGATGCACGATTCGCGCCGTTGACTGAGCTGCAACGGAGATTTATCTTTCATTGGGAAAACATTGTTTATGATTCCTTGAAAAAAGGGCTCAAGCCTTCGGAGATGGTTCAGCAAGAGATGCCATGGCTCCTGAAGTACTGCGTACTTCCCCGATTCCACGAGGCTCTATTTTGGGCATTGGATCACTGTACTGAATGGCCATACACCTCTGGTTGGCTGCGCCGTCCTTTCCACTCATCAGTTTTCACCGACCATTATTACAAGATTGATGGTATCATCAAGAGGTTTGCCCGTCTGGCTCCAATAGATGCAGATATTTGTGATATTCTCACTGGGCAGCTGCCAGAGGATGCATTGGCCTACACCCGAGAATGCGGTCCAGGATACACGCCAGAACTAATTGCCTGGTCTCTGGATCAGGAGAATCCCCAGCTGGAGGAAACGCTGGCCGCTTCTCTGAATGGAGAAGCATTTGTTCGTACTGCGGACAGTGACATTTTCCTGGGTATCCAGATGAGCCACTGCGAAAAACTACAGGATCATTTAGGCCGGCTTCTCCTGGCCGCCAAACTACAAGAAGGCCTCCGCCAGTCGATTTGCGAGTGCGCAGACGAGGGTAATATCCCAGCTTTCGTGAGAATCCTTCAGGTCATCGACGAAAACAATCTGATCCGCTTCTCCTCTGTCCGGCGGGCAGTAGCCGTATGGACCGGCTTGATGCGTGACACCGGAAAAGGAATTGAACGCATCTCAGAAAAATCTATTACTCTGCTAAAGAGGACTCTTTCCGATCCAGCGGAAAGTGCTGCCATGCTGTATTCTGAAGACAGCATGGAGATCTATATGGGCCTATGGGGCGCTGCAATTCGGGATGTTCGAGCGTGCAGCATTCAAGCTAAGGAGCTCGCTACAACAGGCTCCAGACATCAGGCAGCTGTCTGCACCTTTTTTGCACACACTCTCACTCAGAATACTCTTGCTCAGGATATTACCGGGGAAGCAATAGCCCACTGGCCGGAAGACCAGGAGATCCTTGCCCTGGCATTTCCGATCTTCGAACTTTTAGAAAATTGGATTACTGCCCAAGATGATTCAAATCGAAAAGATTTCCTCCTTATCTCCTCGGATGAGGCAAAACGTTTTTATCCGTTATTGAAAACGCAGCTCCAGGTAATCAAGAGGAAGGACACCGAAGTGCGGTCTACTGTGATACCTGGTGAGATCATGATATTAAAACGTTCAAGTCTGGCCCGCATGCTTTGTGTCATGGCTCTCTACTCCGACAATGATATACTGCAGGACGAGGCGCTGCAGTACCTTCCCCTGGTGGATTCTGAGTTGCGTTCCAGATACATGGCTGAGCTTCTGACCCCGCTCGTTCGACCGGCTCAGAAGGCTGCCCTGATCAGCGCCTTGGCTGATAAATCAGCTAATACCCGTAAAGAAGCCCTGAAAATTGCAGAAGAAGTCCCGCCGGAGCGGCTGGATTTCGCCGTTATCGAAGAGTACCTGTGCAAGAAAAGTGACGATCTGCGGGCAGGTTGTGTGCATCTGCTGCTGAGACAGAACGATGAAGCCCTCATGGAAACGGTAGAGCGTCTGCTGTCCTCATCCAACCCTCAGAAGCGGGCTGGCGGTTTCGACTTGGTATTGCAGATTGCCTCGGATAAAAAAAGGAGCGCCTTAAAACCGCACTGTGCAGCACAGCTAGATCTGATGAAGCCATTAAATACCCAGGAGAAACTGCTATGGGATACTGCGCGGCAGGCAGTAGGTCACGTACTTGGTGGTACTGATCCATTAGAAAGTCTATTTTCCGATGATGACAGGTATGAGCCCGACATCAGTTTCTTGTGGGAAGATCCCTCCTATCGCGAAACTTTCATACATCTCTTTCCGGACTCCCGAGTGTTTGCGGGTACGCCTGAAGATGCGACAGAAGACTGTCCAACATGCGCCGCGGCACGGAAAGATCTCCGGCTCCTTGACGCAATAATAGATGATCACAGCGAGGATCCCATTGGGAAAAGGATTGGTTCTGATGAGGAACAGCTTCTGGGTTACGGCTATTTGAACCCAGTCCGCTACTATGAGCGGAGCTGCATTCCTTTTCCCGATGCAGAAGTGTGGGAAGATTGGTACAATCGTCTGGGCAGCCCTGAGCGACTGATTCGAGCTATCCTGCTGCTACTGTCAGAAACTTCTCCCGCAGGCGAACATATTGACAGGCTTCTTGGCACCGGATTCTCTCAGCCTGAGCCGTTACGGCACCAGCACAACTCAGTGATCATCTGCTCGTACCTCTTTAAGCATCATTGCACTTCTATAAATCTTTTCCAACCCGGGATGCTGACAGCAGGGTGGTTTGCCCAAGATCTGCCCGAAAGCAGCCTTTTCTGTCAGAGCCAAAATCAACCGAGTTTCTTCAGTATGTCCCAGGGAACTTCCTATTTACCGCAGTTCAGCTGGCTTCTGTACTGGGCAACCCAAGCACCGGATGATCAATGGATACTGAGCTACGCTGTACGGGAGGCTTTTGCACGGCGTTACGAGAAAGCCTATGAGGTTCTCAAAAGCCAAATGAGCGGCACCGACTTTAACCATCAAGCCTTCAGCCGATACGAGGGACATGGTTATTCCTTATTGAAAGTGGAGTATTTTATATTCAACGAAAAAAATACTAATCTGATGCCGACGATAGATGACAACCTTTATGCAGTACATAAGAGTATCATTTCGGAGCGATCGCTGCTGTATCATCTCTTCCGGAACGGTTATCTGCGGCAGGAACTGGTTGAACTGTCTAATCTGTCGCTTTTCGTCCGTGCTCGGGAGTGGGGAGCCTCCGCAACCCCCGGAAGGGGTATGTCGCGGCATTTTGTTGCCTTCGATTGTCAGGCATCCGTAAAGAAATTACTGGGTAAGTCAGATCAATTCTCTGACGAGGAATGGGGTTTACTTCTATTAGCTGACCGCATCTACGGAAAGGTTTCCGATGTGCTTCTCGAGCACGAGATCAAACGCGGAGACATTCCTACCGACTACTCTCATGCAATCAGCGGGCTTCGTTATGTTCAAGGCTCAAATTGGCTGGTGCGTCTGTTATCTGCTTTGGACGGGGCGCCTCTACAACGAGCCATTCATTTTTATTCGTTAGGCGCCGGTCGAACAGAAGTTTTTTCCTATCTCCTATCTGTATGTATCCCCGGTCCGGAGGACAGTACTGCGACATTGGAAGCAGCGATCAGAAAGTACAATATCAACGACTCTCGCCTCATTGAGGTTGCCATGTACAATTCAGCATGGATACCCCTGATCGGTGATTATCTGCAGTGGCCCGGTTTTACGCCTGCGGTATACTTCTTTATCGCCCATATGAACGAGGACTTTGACGAGGAGCGGATGTCTATAATCTCCCGTTTCACGCCATTGTCCGCCGAAGAACTCAACAACGGTGCCTTTGATGTCGACTGGTTCCGTAGTGTCTGGGAGAATATCGGGGAAGCCAAATTTGCAAAGCTCTATGAAGCTGCTCACTATATCACAGACAACGCACGGCACATGCGCGCCCGCAAATATGCTAATGCCACTCTTGGGCGGCTTTCCATTGAACAAACAGAAAAGTCAATCCTGGCTAAACGAGATAAAGACCTTGTCATGGCATATGCCCTTATTCCGCTGAAGAATGAGCAGGATTTGCTGCGTCGTTTTCAATTCATTCAACGCTACATTAAGGATAGCCGGCAGTTCGGTTCTACTCGCAGCATGAATGAGTGTAAAGCTGCGGAAATGGCTTTGGTAAACCTTGCGGCTAACAGCGGCGACCGAGACGCTACTCGTTTGACCCTTCGGATGGAGGGACTTCTGTCTCAGACTAGTCAGCTCATGTTTGAGCTGCACCCTGTGGAAGACATAATGGTCCGCCTGGTTTGTGATTCTGCTGGCGGCGTGACTCTCCATTGTGAAAAAGACGGGAAGCATCTTAACTCCGTCCCAGCTCGACTGAAAAAGCACCCGGATGTTTTACAAATAACCAGTGTGAAGAAAGAGCTGACGGAGCAATACCGTCGATGCCGTCGGTTCCTTGAAGAGGCCATGGCTGACCGGACGCCCCTCACAAGCGAGGAAATCCGTGGCCTGCGTGATAACCCGGTGACTTGCCCACTTGTGGACAGTTTGGTCTTTATGACGGAGAGCAGATTTGGCTTGCCCGGATATGATGGTTTGACAAGCCCCGAAGGCCTTTGCATCCCGTGGTCTGAGTGCAACTCTTTGCTGGTAGCTCATCCAATCCAACTTTTCAAAGCCGGTGTATGGCCTTTCTGGCAGCGTTATATCTTTGAAAAGCGGATAATACAGCCATTCCGACAAGTCTTTCGGGAAGTGTATGTAAAGACACCAGATGAGGAAGGCAGTTGCGATTCTCTTCGTTACGCTGGGCACCAGCTTCAGCCTCAGAAGGCCATTGCCGTTCTACGCGGTCGTCGCTGGTCTGCCGGTATGGAGGAAGGCCTTCAAAAGGTCTTCTACAAAGACAATCTTATAGTACTGATTTTTGCTAAAGCTGACTGGTTTACTCCTTCTGACCTCGAAGCGCCGGCCATGGAAAGAGTTAGATTCTGCCACCGTCTCACAGGTTTGCCTGTGACTATTCATGATGTCCCTGATGAAGTTTTCTCCGAAATCATGCGTGATATTGATCTTGCTGTATCTGTAGCCTTTGTTGGCGGAGTAGACCCGGAAGCCAGTCATTCCACTATTGAGATGCGCTCTGCCCTATTGTCCTTTACTTTACCGCTGTTTGGTATCAACAACGTGCGCATCGATAAGCGTCACGCAATTATTCAAGGCAAGCTGGGCAGTTACACAGTGCATCTAGGCAGCGGTGTCACCCATCTTTCAGGCGGGCCAATGCTACAGATTATCGCTGTTCATTCGCAACACCGTGGACGACTCTTCCTTCCTTTTGCGGATGACGATCCTAAGACAGCAGAGATTCTAACCAAAGTACTCTTCTTGGCCGAAGACTATCGCATACGCGACCCACAGATACTTGACCAGATCAAATAACCATTATTCTCTCTATTGATTTGCTCACTAGAGGATTATTTGGCTAGAAGAATTTGTCTCCAAGCTATAGCAAGGAGCATATAATAAACGTCTCTCCGGAAGCGATTCCGCAGAGGCGTTTCTGCAGGTTATGGTTTGGCGATATCATTTCAATTTATCATCTGAATTTACCTCTGTACCGTCTAAATTGCCTTTCTTGTTATCTGGTAGCATTACGGCATATATGGTTATCCTTATAGTCTTGACAACAAACAAACCGTCTCAATTCCCGAAGTTTGACAGAACATGTCAACAGGCTGTACCTTTTTGATTTTATACTCCATCTGATTCAGGTACTTCGCATCCCTTGCCAGGGTCGCAGGATCACAGCTGACATATACGATTCGTTCCGGCTCTGTCTGCACGATCGCCTTAAGCACGTTCTCATCAGCGCCTTTGCGGGGAGGGTCGAGGACAACGACATCCGGTTTTAATCCCGCAGCGACAAGTTCCGGCAATACTTTTTCAGTCGCACCGCAATAGAACGCAGCGTTGCTGATATGATTCAGTTCTGCGTTTTTTCGCGCATTATCGATGGCCTGCGGAACGATCTCAATGCCTGTCACATGCTTTGCTTTCTTAGCAAGCATAAGCGAGATAGTACCTACACCGCAATAGAGGTCCGCAACAGTTTCAGATCCGCTGAGTCCGGCATATGACAGGGCAGTATTATAAAGTTTTTCTGTCTGTGCAGGATTGACCTGGAAAAAGGAAAGCGGTGACAGCTGGAAACGGCATCCGCACAGTGTATCTTCCATATGCTTATCGCCCCAGATCACACGATAATCCTCACCAAGAATTACATTGCCGCGTTTCGTATTCTCAGAAATACAAAGTGAAACGAGATTCGGCAGCTTTACTCTCAGCGCCGACAGAAGCTCTTCAGCATGTTTCACTGTCTTCCCGTTGATCACAAGAACGACCATCATCTGACCGCTGCGGTTTGTCCTGATCATGACATGACGAAGCAGGCCTGTATGCGTTGTTTCATCATACGGCCTGATCCTGAATTCTCTGATCCAGTCACGCAGGATTAAGATGACAGTATCGTTATCCGCACTAGCCAGCAGACATTTCTCTATATTGATCACGCGATGGCTCCGTGCGGCATAATACCCAATCTCGGGGTGATCGGAATATCCCGCAACAGGCATTGCGCATTTATTCCGGTAATACCATGGCTCATCTGCGCCTATGACAGGCTCGACAGGCACATCGATCCCGCCGATATGCAGCAAGCAGTTCCTGACCTGGGACTGTTTGAACTTCAGCTGCGCTTCATATGTCATATGCTGGCAGGTGCACCCGCCGCATTGCGGATAGTAGGCACATTCCGGCTCTTGTCTCGCATCGGACGGTTTTATGATCTCCAGTACTTTCGCGTATGCGTAACGCGGCATTACCTTCAGAAGCAATGCATTTACGTCTTCGCCCGGCAAAGCACCTGAAACAAAAACAGGTACGCCATTGAGATGCGCGACTCCTTCACCGCTCGCGCCGAAATCATCAATATGCAGGCATACCTGATCGTTCTTTTTCAATTGTTTACTCCCTGTCAGCGCCCTGTTTCTTCAAGACATCCACCGGAAGGTCTGATTCTGCAAACGGATCGCTGTCATCCAGTGTACGGAATACGCTCTGTCCGTTCCCGTTCTCTTCTGAATGCAGGCGGCGGCGCAGGATATCTTCCTTGCCTGAATCAAGATAGAACTGCGTTTTGAAGGAATGTCTGTCGAAGGTGATATCCACACGTTCCCTGGGCTTTGTGAGAAGGGCAGGACTTGTATACTTTGTCTTGCACATCTTTGCGTATTCTTCGATCGCCTTCGTTCTTCCGTAGGAATGCATCGGAATGAATACACTGGGCTTGCAGGACATGATGAAGTAATTGGCTCCGGCCTCGAACATCGCGCCCATCCTGGAATCTACCGGAAACATGCACACGTCGATGGGTTTCCCGATCAGCGGCTTCACCGCGTCATAGAACTGGTTCTCCGCCAGCGTGATCTCACGCAGCTTGCTGGTTTCGCGCCAGTGCCACAGGTTCAGGTCACCGGCATGGAAAATGTGACGTCCTTCGACTTCAACATAGAAAGACACACCAAGATCCGTCGAATCATATGCTGTAACGGTAACATCACCATATCTGCGTGTATCTCCAGGCGCAAGACGGTCTCCCTGCGCCTCGGCAGGCATATCGGAAGCAATGATATAGTGTACTGACTCCATGTTTTTGAAGTCATATACCGCCTGGTCGTAATGATCAGGATGCGCATGGGATATAAAGAACAGGACTTGTTTAAAGCCCTGAAGATCATTTGCACTTAAACATAGAGAACGGTCGAGTTCGCCGTTCTCTCCGCGCCAGTAATCGAATACCATCAGATTATCGGCGCATGATACCATGAATCCAGAATGGAACAGATAAGTAACACTAATCGTAACAGACATAATCCGGCTCCCAGATTGTCAGCGCTGTTTACGGAAAGGATCTACGTGGTGCGCCGCCTGAGTGACTTTGTTAATACGCTTTGTGCGGCTGCGGATAAAGAACATGACCACGATAGCAATCAGGATGATCTTGCCGAAACTGAAACCAGAACTGCTGCTGTTGTCGGTTTCATACAGCGTATAGCTGACAGAATGCGGAAACTCGTCATCTACTGCTTCTCCGTTGGAGAAGAAGCTGTTCCACCAGTTACCGGTAAGGTTGGTCGTAAAGAGCGTACTGCCAGAGCTCGAATTGGAGCTCTGTGTCTGCGTCTCCGTCCCAAAAAGACCTGCTGTACTTAGTGAAGTCCCGTTCGTACGGGCAACCTGCGTCGCAGTTCCGAGGATGAAAGAACCGACGGCTCCGTCATAATCACGGTCCTGGATAAACGCCTTACGCAGTTTTGAAGACAGCAGGTTATTGATTCCGTCCGAAGGCAGGGCGCTGGTAACGGCAATGCCTGCTGTTACCGCATAGCGTTCCTCACCGATGACAAGCAGAAGCAGAAGGTCGCTTTCATACAGGTTCCACGCTTTGAACAGATTATCGCAATAGTCCTGAGCGTCAGTACCGCCAAGGAAGTGCCTTGTAACAACGATGAAACGCACATCGCTAAACCTGTCGTTCAGCTTTTCAATATCCTTGACCGTCGCATCACTGAGCACGTCAGCATCGTCATTCACAACGCCGCGCTGCGCAGGATACGTAACGGCATACGAAACGGAAGTCAGTAAAAGAAGCAGAAGGATCAAAGCGAAGCAAACTGTTCTGCGCATATCATTTCCGCCTCCTTTACTGATTGTTCGCGCCGTTTTCCGGCAATTCAACTGCATATTCAACGCCGGTCAGGTGTGCAAGGAATCCGCTGAAACTGCGCATCCCCTTATTGAAGCTTTCCGCAGTCGTGTTATATGCCTGCTGCGCTGCATCGCGTCCGCTCTGTTCTACCGCCTGAGGCAGCATGGATGATACATACATATTATCCCGGCTGTCCGCCATTACGGCTGAATTGGATGACAAGGCGCTGAGCAGTGCATTTGCATCTTTCACAAACTGCTGGCTGGCAGCAGCTGCCTCGACACCGTCAGCAATCCCTTTCGTAGCTGTCTCCATCAGAGCGACATCGTTCTTCAGGGCAGCAACGAGCGGGTCATCCTGGGAAAGATAACGTCCGGCAACAGTAAGCAGGTTATACCCCGTCTCAACACGCTGCTCGACATTCTCCTGCCACTCGGCATAAGCAGTCTCGACTACAATGCGTTTTTCTATCCAGGCTTTGCGCGCACCAATGCACAGCGCTATGCAGATCATAATGATCATGAGGCAGAACGCAATGCGCGGATCCAATGACTTTTTTTCTTTTGTTGTTGTTACCTGTTCGGCAGGTGCAGCCTGTTCAGACATTTCACAGCTCCTTCAGAAAGGATCAGTTATTCAGCATCTTGCGCTTAAGCTCGTTCTCCATCGCACGGAGGGTCTTTTCAGCTTCCTGACGCTTCGCACGGCCTTCGCTCTGGATGCGCTGTACCTCACTGATCGTATCGATCAGATCCTGGTTCGTCTTTACGAGGGTCTCCAGATCGATGATGCCGCGCTCGGCTTCCTTGGCGGTCTCAAGCGTACCGATCTTGAGGGTCTCGGCATTCTTCTTCAGCAGATCATTGGTAGCATCCGTAACAGCCTTCTGGGCCTTCATAGCCTGCTGGGAATGCTGCAGACCGATCGCCAGGACCATCTGGTTCTTCCAGAGGGGCAGCGTATTGACCAGAGTAGACTGGATCCTCTCGACCAGCAGCGCATTGTTGTTCTGCAGCATACGAATCTGGGGCGCCATCTGCAGCGCGACCTGGCGGGTCAGCTTCAGGTCATACAGCTTCTTCTCAAAGCGGTCGCACTGATCGGCAAGGTCCTTTGCAGCCTGGGCGTCCATCGTATCGGCGGTCGCTTCAGCTTTAGCCTTCAGCTCAGCGAGGTCTTTCTCGCGGACCTGCTTCAGGCGGATCTCACCGGCTTCGATATACATGCTGAGCTCACGGAAGTACTCGAGGTTCTTTTCATACAGCTGGTTGAACATCGCAACGTCCTTCAGCAGCTGTACCTGATGCTGCTCCAGAGAGCCCGCGATCGTTTCCACGTTCGCGGAAACCACATCATAGCGGGACTGAATGGCAGCCATGCGGCGCTTCGCGCTCGTGAACAGGCGGCGCAGTCCGCGCGGCTTTTCGGCAACGCCTTCGAAACCCTTCAGTTCTGTGATCAGGTTGGTCAGGATATCGCCCACTTCGCCGGAATCCGTATTCTTAACAGAATTCAGGATCGTATCGGCAAAAGAGGACACTTTCTTCTGCGCGTCAGCGCCGTACAGCATGACATGATCAGGGTTGGTCACATCGATGGTGCCGGCGAAGCGCTCGATCTCTTCACGCTCTTCCTGCGTAAAGGTATCATCAAGCGCGGCGGCGACAGCAGCATCCATAGCGGGAGCCGAAGGCATATCCGGGGCTTCCAGCTGGGCAACTGCCTGATCAAGAGCGGCCATTACATTACTGTCGGTATTCAGAGACAATACGGGTACTTTCATTTCATCCATTTTCGAATTCCTCCCCAGTAGATGTTCTTACGTGCAGGCCGGAATCGATCAGGCCGTCCTGCTTGAGCATGGTTTCCATTACGTCAATATCGGTCGTTATATCCAAAGCGTCATCCTCATACAGTTTGGCCAACTGATTGGTAAACGCCTTGATAACCATATTCAGCGAATCACGGATGCGCTCCCTGGCCTTGTCTGCTGTCTCGCCTGTTACATTGCCTTCTTCCATACGGCGGTATGCGACGAGCATCTTCAGCGTTGTAGGCAGATAATAGTCCATGAAGCGGCGGATCTGGTTCGCCTTTTTCGGCTGTTCGATAACCGCCTTGAAGATCTGGTTTGCGATGCTTTCGATCGCGTCGATCTGCGCAGTGATCTCGGGATCCGGAAGCCGGTCGTTTTCGGCACGGATCTGCTGCAGCAGCTGCTGCCCGCGGAGGATCAGGCTGTTGACTTCAGCAACACCGGTTGTGGCTTTTGCGCGTTCCGCCTCGCGGCGTGCAGCCTCTTCCTTGGCTTTCCTTTCCTTCTCGGCTTTCTCCTGCTCAGCGCGTTCGCGTTCTTGCTCCGCCTTCTCCCAGGCTTCGTCTTCCTTCTCATGCGCCTTCTGGCTGGCAGTGCGGATGACCTTTCCGATTGCAGCGATAATCACAGCCAGCACAGCGTAATCAAACAGGCGGAAAAGCGGGAAGAAACCGCCATACAGCAGGCTGACAATACCCATCGCGATAAAGGCGCCCGACAGGCCCCTGCGAGAGCGGCGGCTGGGCTTACGATAGGCCATGTGCATCCTCCTCTGCATTTATTCTAGCAAGAACAAGTATATCTGTTCTCGGTCAATCTACAAGATTCGATCGCCAGATCATACGAAAATGCGGATGAAT
>JAFZPO010000150.1 GCA_017550305.1 Clostridia bacterium | reverse complement strand
TTCCATATCGAGGATACGCTGGGCGTGTGCATGACGCTGCTCACGGGCAGCAGGCGTGCACTGCTGGTGGATACGGGATACGGGCTCGAGGACGTCGGGGCGTTCGTGCGCACGCTGACAGACCTGCCTCTTGTGGTGATCCTGACGCACGGACATCACGATCACGCGCTGGGCGCGAAATGGTTTGACGAAGTATCCCTGCATCCGGAAGACCTGCCCGTGTTCAATCTGTATACCGGTGAAGCCGAGCGCCGGGCAGTGCTCGCGTCCGCCGCTGCAAAGGGCATCCCTGTGCAGGAGAAAGAATACGTGGATGCAGAAATGCCCGCGCCGCTCCCGCTCGTTCCGGGAGAGATCGACCTGGGCGGGATGAAACCTGTCGTGATGCACTGCCCGGGGCATACGCCGGGTTCCTGCGCCGTGTATGTGCCTGAGCGCGGCCTTATGCTGACAGGCGATGACTGGAATCCCTGCACCTGGGTATTCTTCCGGGAATGCCTGCCTGTGGGTGCTTACCGCCGCACGCTGCGGAAGATCCTCGAGGTCCCGTTTGAGAACGTGCTCTGCCCGCACCGCTTTGAGCTGCTGGACCGGGGAATGATAGAGAGCTTTGCGGACGGCTTGACAGACGCCGTGCTGCGTGACGCGCTGCCGGTGGATACGGGCGCGGCAAGGGGCATCCGTACCCATGAGGCACGGCTGCCGCATGGGCAGATGCTGGTATTTGATGCCGATAAGTATGAAAAGGAAAGGGACGGCCTGCTATGAGAACGCTGCGGAAGGATATCGTGATCTCTGAAAGGTCACAGGCGCAGTTCCGCAATCTGACGGACTTCTGTGTCGGCACGGGCAGGGTGGACCTTGCGATGCAGCAGGAATACCAGGAGCAGCTTCGCGCCGTTCAGGACGCGTGCCATTTCCGGTACATCCGCGGCCACGGCCTGTTCAGCGACCAGATGGGGATCTGCCAGGTGCATAAGGATGCTGAGGGGAACAGGCATACGGAATATTGCTTCACCTATCTTGACCGTACGGTCGACGCCTGGCGCGAAACCGGGCTCAGGCCCTTCCTCGAGCTCGGCTTCATGCCCGCTGCCCTGACGGACAGTCCGAACACCATCTTCTACTGGAACGCGCATACGGCACCGCCCCGGGACATGGATGAATGGACCGCACTGGTCAAAGCGACACTGCGGCATCTCGTACATCGTTACGGTGAAGAGGAAGTGTCGCTCTGGCCCTGCGAGGTCTGGAATGAACCGAACCTCTCCGGGTTCTGGGAGAACGCGGACAAACAGAAATATCTTGAGCTCTACCGTGCGACAGTGCTTGCCGTGAAGGAAGTGCTCCCCGGCATGAAGGTCGGCGGCCCCGCGATCTGCGGCGGTACCGGCAGCCAGGAATGGATCTCCGACTTTCTCGCGTTCTGCCGTGACGGGAAGATCCCGGTCGATTTCGTCACAAGGCATGCATACCTCGGCCAGACGCCCGAGCGCCGCGGCCGGTACCTGTACCAGCAGATGGCGCCTGTGAGCGTGCTGATCGAGGAGATGCGCCGCTCCCGGGAGATTATAGACAGCTTCCCCGAATTCCGCGGGATGCCCATGTATATCACGGAGTTCAATACCAGCTACAATCCTTTCTGCCCGATCCATGATACCAACCTGAATGCCGTCATATGCGCGGCGCTGCTGGGCAGTCTCGGCGATGTATCAGACGGCTACAGCTACTGGACCTTCGGCGACGTGTTTGAAGAACAGGGGATCCCGCCGCGCTGCTTCCATGGCGGTTTCGGCCTGATCGCCAACGGCCTGATCGTAAAGCCGACCCTCTGGGCATTCTCGTTCTTTGCCGGGCTCAAAGGGAAATGCGTTTACCGTGATGACTGCGCTGTGCTTGTGCGCAGGCCGGACGGGGGCTATGAAGGCGTCCTGTGGAACCTGTGCGAGGACGGCGAGAAGACGCTTGAGATCACGCTCACGGTCCCCATGGAGCATGAAGCGGCCGTGCTTATGGAACGCGTGGATGAGCGCACGTGCAACCCGCTGCGCGCATGGCATGTGATGGGAGAGCCGGAAGACTTGAACAGCGAACAGCTGGCGTTCCTACGTGCCGCAGGGCAGCCCTCTGCGGAGATCCTGAAGGCAGAGATACAGGACGGGACTGCGACTGTGCGCCTGACCCTGGACAGAAACGCGCTTATGCGGATACGCATCCTTCCGGCGGAGCGCCGGAGCGGTGCAGGCTACGACTATTCATATTATTGCGAGGACTAACAGTATGAGACGGACATGGCTCGGTATACTGTCAAAGCCGGTTCCCGGGGAACTGGAAACGCCGTCGGGCATCGCCGCGTTTGAAGCGGCACAGGTATGCCCGGACGTACGCTTTGCGCTCCGCGAAGACTGGGGCGAGAGCTACTCGCTGGAAAAGACGGGGGATGCCTATGCCGTTACCGGCGGCACGACGGGCGTACTGTACGGTGCATATGCGCTCATACGTGCGATAGCCGCCGGCGAACCACTGCCGGAAGGCAGGCAGACGCCGTATTACCCGCTGCGCATGCTCGACTGCTGGGACAACATGGACGGTACCATAGAGCGCGGCTATTCCGGGCGTTCGCTGTGGTTCGAGGATGACGAGTTCAGCTATGATCCGGAGCGCATCCGGCAGCTGGGCCGCATGCTTGCAAGCGTGGGCATCAATGTGCTGTGCATCAACAATGTCAACGTCCACCAGCCCGCGCAGCACCTGACTGACAGCCTGCTGCCGGAAGTTAAGAAGCTTGCCGCGATCCTGCGCCCCTTCGGCGTACGCCTGATGCTCTCGATCGATTTCTCGCAGCCGATGCAGAACGGCCTGGACACCTCCGACCCGCTCGACCCGCGTGTAGAGGAATGGTGGACGGAGCATGCGGAAAAGGTCTGGCAGGAGATCCCGGACCTTGCGGGCTTCCTGGTCAAGGCGGACAGCGAACACAGGCCCGGCCCTTCTGTATACGGCCGCACGCATGCGCAGGGTGCGAACATGCTCGCGCGTGCCGTCGCGCCTTTCGGCGGAAAAATCGTCTGGCGCGCGTTCGTGTACAACTGCCTGCAGGACTGGCGCGATACCACGACCGACCGCCCCTGCGCAGCCTATGACCTGTATCATCCCCAGGACGGATCTTTCGATAATAATGTAATATTGCAGATCAAGTACGGCCCGTACGACTTCCAGGTCCGTGAGCCGCTGTCGCCGCTGTTCCTGGGCATGCCCAGGACCAGCATCGCGATGGAAATGCAGCTCGCTCAGGAGTATACGGGGCATCAGATCGATGTGTATGCCATGGCGCCGATGTGGCGCGAGCTTCTGGACCAGGCCGGGAAAGAAAAGCTGAGCGCGCTTGTCGCCGTCGGAAACCTCGGCCGCGACGACAACTGGACGGGGCATCCGTTTGCCGCGGTGAACCTGTTCTGCTTCGGCCTGTTCGCCTGGGATCCCGACTGCGATCCGGAAACGGCAATCCGCCTGTGGGAACGCCTGACTTATAACTTGCCCGCAGACCAGGAAGAGACGTTCGTCAGCATGCTGATGAACAGCCGCCATGTGTATGAGCAGTACACAGCGCCGCTCGGCCTTTGCTGGATGGTCCGGCCGGACATCCATTACGGGCCGAGCCCGTACGGCTATGAGTTCCAGCTGTGGGGCACCTACAACCGTGCGGACAGGGATGCGGTGGGCATCGACCGCACAAAGAAGGGGACAGGGTTTACCGAACAGTATCCCAAGGAGCTCGCGCAGCTGTATGCGGATCCCGAGAAGTGCCCGGACGAACTCTTGCTCTTCTTCCACCGCCTGCCGTATGACTGGAAGATGCGCGACGGGCGTACACTGATCCAGCGTATCTATGACGATCATTTCGACGGATGCGCCGCGGCGGAAAAGATGTATGCCGAGCTCAAAACGCTTTCGATCCCGGAGCCCGACCGCACGGAAGCCCTGCAGCGCATGGAGCGCCAGGTGCGCAACGCGCGCGAATGGCGTGACGTGACCAATACGTTCTTCCACCGCTTCAGCGGCGCCCCCGATGCGCACGGCCGCAGGATCTATGCATGAAAACGTTTTAGATTTTTTCGAAGGTGACAAGGTGTATTCATAAAAAAAACAAGGAATTTACTTGTTTTGCTTTACAAAATAATTTTCGTATGATAGAATACAAACGTTATCGGAACGGGTATACTGAACGCTGACGGAAATAATGCATAAAATGCAGTTATTATCTGGTACTCTAGCGGTACTGTGATCCATCATATCGTGTCTGCATTCTATAACGGTGCTCACGTCGTTATTGCATGTTTACATTATATGAACGGGTCATGGTTCGCAGAAATATAAAGAGGAGGCTAATATCATGAAAAAGATCCTGGCTATCGTCCTGGCGGCTGTCATGCTGCTGTCCCTTGCAGCCACTGCTGCAGCGGAAGACAAGACCGTACTGACCATGTGGTGCATCGCGACCGAGAGCGACGCGAACCGTCCTGCCTATGAGGCTGCCATCGCTGAGTTCCAGGCTGCCCATCCGGACATCGAGATCAAGTGGGATGCTTTCGAGAATCAGTCCTACAAGACCAAGATCAAGGCCGCTATGTCCGATCCCGACTCCCTGCCTGACATCTTCTTCACCTGGGCCGGCGCCTTCCTGGGCGACTTCGCTGACATGGGCACTGCCTACTGCCTGGACGAAGCCTATCTGCCCTTCGCTGCTGAGCTGCCTGAAGTAATGCTGCAGAACGCTTCCTACGGCGGAAAGCACTACGGCGTACCGCTCACCATGAACATCGTCACCCTGTTTGCCAACATGGACCTGCTGGCCAAGGCCGGCTGGGACAAAGTTCCCCAGACCTATGAAGACCTGATCGCCTGCTGCGACGCGCTGGTCGCCGCCGGCATCACCCCCTTCGGCTGCGCCGGCAAGGAGACCTGGTGCGTGACCGAATACCTCGAGCCCATCATCGAGAAGACCATCGGCTATGAAGCCCTGAATGATGTCTTCGCCGGCAAGGCCACCTGGAACAACGAGGGTATCGCCACTGCCGTGGCCACCTTCCA
>JAFZPO010000149.1 GCA_017550305.1 Clostridia bacterium | reverse complement strand
TACTGCGTGAGGAAATAGTAATGCCCGATCATTTAGACAGAACAGACCTTGAGAACGAGATCTGCCGGCTTCAGCAGGAGATAAGCCGCCTTCGCCTCTTGTTGGATCAGGCCGGTATCTGTTATGATCTGCCCCATCCGGAAGAAGGAACGCAGGATACGGTCACGCCAGTGCTTATTACGGAAGAGCATGCAAGACTGCTGTATTCTGTGTTCAAAGCCCGGAGGGATGTTTACAGTAAACGCGGCCTGCGGAAAGATGGCGGATCATCATATTACACACAATGTGATAACTTCTGGAAATACGGTCTGTGTCCCAAACGGTATGGCGGGAAGACCAAATGCGCTGACTGCCCGAACCGTCAGTGGTCTCAGCTGACCCAGCGGATACTGATGGCGCACCTGCGGGGGGATAAGCCGGACGGAACCGATGTCATTGGCGTATATCCCTTACTGCCGGATGAAACCTGCAATTTCCTGGCATTCGACTTTGACAACCACGACAGCGATCTGGCTGAGGCAAATGACGGAGCTAATGACGGTCCCGGTTGGATGGAAGAGGTCGACACTTTGCGGGCGATCTGCAAGCAACAGGGCTTGTTCCCGCTGGTGGAACGCAGCCGTTCCGGGAAAGGGGCACATGTTTGGCTGATCTTTGATGAGCCGGTTCCCGCATCCTTGGCACGGAGGTTTGGCAGCGCATTGCTGACAAAAGGCGCGGAAACCATCAACTTGAAGAGTTTCAAGTCATATGACCGGATGCTGCCGGCGCAGGATAAGATTCCTTCGGGCGGATTGGGAAACCTGATCGCTCTGCCCCTGCAGGGACAGGCCTTGAAACGGGGGAACAGCGCGTTCATAGACGAATACTGGCATGCCTATCCGGACCAGTGGGAGCAGCTTCGAAATGTTCCACGTATCAGCAGAACATGGATCGAGGATAAGCTCCGCGAGTGGCATATGGAGAGTGAGCCGCTTGGCGTGCTGTCTGTGACAGACGAACAAGGGGAAGACAAGCCAAAGCCATGGGAGAAGCACCGCTTCTCTCTTAACAGGGAACAAATCGTTGGCAGCATGAGGATCACGCTGGCCAATCAGATCTATATCGAAACAGCGAATCTGAAGCCCGGCATTCGTAATTCGCTCCGGCGGATGGCTGCTTTCAGCAATCCGCAGTTCTACAAAAAGCAGGCCATGGGCTATGAGGTCCGCGGCATTCCACGCATCATCTGGTGCGGCAGTGAAGAAGACGGGTATATAGCAATCCCCAGAGGAAAAATAGAAGCGTTGACTAAAGCCTTGAACGAGGCGGAAATACCTTATTCATTGACGGATAAACGTCAGACAGGGAAAACTATCCATGCTTCTTTTCAGGGAAAACTGTATCCGGAACAGCAATTGGCATGCGATCACCTGTTGAAATATGATATAGGGATCCTGAGCGCTGCGACTGCGTTCGGTAAAACGGCTGTCGGCGCAGCGATGATTGCTGAACGGAAAGTGAATACGCTTATTCTGGTGCATAACCGGGAGATCATGAAAAACTGGGTGGAGGATCTGCAGAAGTTTCTGGTGATTCGGGAGGATCTTCCTGTATACTCCACTCCGACGGGGCGTGTCAAGCACCGGAAAAGCGTGATCGGCACGCTTTATGCCGGTCATGACAGCCTCGGCGGCATCATAGATATCGCCATGATCGCTTCGCTTGGAAGCCAGGATGCTATAGATGACCGCGTTCATGAATATGGTATGGTAATAATGGATGAGTGTCATCACGCAGGTGCAGCCAATGCTGAAGCTGTTCTTCGGGAAATCAGCGCGCGTTATGTCTATGGCTTGACTGCCACACCTAAGCGGGATGACGGAATGGAACAGAAGATCTTTATGCAGTTCGGTCCGATCCGGTGGCGGTTTACTTCTAAAGAGAGGATCGCATTGCAGGGATTCATGTGTATTGTGCGTCCAAGGTTCACGGCTCTGATCAATGCAGGAAAGCCATGGAAGATACAGGAAGCTTATAACGCCGTTATCCATGATGAGCGCCGGAATCAGCAGATCGCGCAGGATGTACGGGAATGTATTGCAAAGGGACATGCACCGTTGTTGCTGACACGCTTCCGTGAACACGCGGCGCTGCTACAGGGAATGTTGCGGGGAAGCGCTGATCATGTCTTTCTGCTACAGGGAGGACGTTCTACCAAAGAAAGAGAAGAGATCCGTTCTGCCATCCAGACTGTTCCTGCAGACGAAAGCGTACTGCTGATTGCCATAGGCCAGTACATTGGCGAAGGTTTTAATTTCCCGCGTCTGGATACGTTGATGCTGGCTACGCCGATTGCGTGGGAAGGTAATGTGGAACAGTATGCCGGACGTCTTCACCGTGCATATGCTGGAAAAACGCTGATTACCATATACGATTATGTGGACAGCAATGTGAAGATACTGGAACAGATGTTCCGGAAAAGGCTCCGTGCATATAAAAAGATCGGCTATTCAGTTTCGGAACAGTCAGGTGCAGAACAGAACGACACGCATGGGATCTTCGGTAAGAATGAAATAAGAAAGCATTTTGAACAGGATATCAAAACAGCCTGCAAAGAACTGATAATCGCAAGTCCCGGACTGAATCGGGGACGTGTACTGTGGTTATCGGAAATGCTGCCGGATCTTCTTGAACGGAATATCCGCATTTCAGTTTATACGCTGGAAGCAGAACAATATCCTGATGATCAGCAGG
>JAFZPO010000148.1 GCA_017550305.1 Clostridia bacterium | reverse complement strand
TTGGTACGCTCTTCAAACGTCATGTTGGGATGATCCAGATAATAGCAGTCCTGATTGATCAGGGCGCTGCTGGCCCCTACCTCACGGCACAGCGCTTTCGCCAGTGTCGTCTTGCCCGAACCGCTGGCACCGCAGATTCCGATAAAGATCATGTTTTCGCCTCCCTCACTGTCCTAAGCTTACCCGATTCCATATCCCGTGTCAACAGAATTCAGGCGCTTTTTCAGGCAGCAGCATTATTTCTCACGCAGTGCGTCCCAGCGCACGCTGTCCGCCTCTTCATTGCCGGAGAACACATAGTTCACGACATTGTCCTCAGAACCGAGCCTGTATTCTCCGCCGGCATTATGGAAGATATTGTCCCGGACCGTCAGACCGTCCATTGCAGTGTACCCGTCGATCACCAGCCAGTTAAAGAGCGTGGTGCCCACCGCGTTGCCTGTAATGCTTATATTCTTCCCGGACCACGTGCCCATGACCTGGCTGATGATGATCCCGAACCCGCTCATCGCTTCGGGATCGCCTTCAAACAGGTTATCCGTCACAGTGAAATCCCGCACATACATATCCGAGCCGTGCCCGTCCATGCGCATCATGGCCCCTGCCTCGCCGCCGAGGTCCGTGCAGGTATTGTCACGGAAAGTGAAATCACTTACACCTTCACGCACATTGAAGTACAGTGCCTGGTTATATCCGCTGATCCTATTGCGCTCTATGAGTGTCTTTTCGGTTCGCCATTCAAGGACGATGGCGGTCTCCTCAAAATCGGCATTCCCATATGCCGTCTTCGGTTCGGGGTCTGCTATGAAGCGGTTGTCATGCATCCACGTTGCATACTCATAATCAATACCGTCAAACGTCCCGCAGAGGCTCGCGTTCAGGTCCACGGCCCCGACGAACTCATTGTTATAGATCTCCATTCCGGAGTGATAGGCTGATTCTATCGCGAACGCCCAGCTGACCTCATCCGTAGAGAATGTAGGCGAACCAAGGCGCCTGATCACATTGTCATGTATTTTGCATCCGAGCATCCAGCCGGTGTAATACCAGAACTTGACCGGCACGCCGCGTACGCCGCCGATGCCGGTGCGGCAGTCCTCGATGATCGTATTGCCGCAGATCTCAAAGTCCTTCAGTCCGCCGCAGAAAAGCGCTCCGCGGCCGTAAATAGAGCCCCATGCATCAGGACCATAGAAGCTGTTATCCTTCATGTAGTTGTTATAAAAGCGTCCGCCCGTGACATATCCTGCAGGCGGCGTGCCATCACCCTGGTCCGTTGCGCGCCAGCCGACCCCGACGTGCACGAAGTTCACGATCACGCAGTCGTGGACAGCGACATTGCAGCGGTTCTGGATCTCGATCGCCTGCGTTGCGGTGCCCGCGCCGTCGAACCGGATATGCGATACATGCTGATTGCCGTCCGTCTTCGTGCCGTTATCGTCCGTTTCCGAAACAAGCCTGAGGATCGCGTTTTGTCCGCCCATCTCTTCCGTCAGCGCGGAGGATGTCAGTACGGTATCCTCACCCACACCCTCTAGGCTCACACACGGCGGGAGCTCGATCGGTGACGTGATGTCATAGGTGCCCGCGCCAAGGCAGATGGCATCCCCCGCTCCTGCCATGGACAGTGCATAGCCGATCGTCTGCCACGGGGAAGCCTGTGTGCCGTCACCGGTCCCATCACTGCCGGAAGGCGAGATATATAGAACATGCTGCGCGTTTTCACCATAGTCGGAAACGCTGTTTTCATCTGCTACAGCACTCGGCGCAACCTGCAGTACAAAGACTGCTGCAAGTACTGCTGAAAGCATTGAAGTCCATTTTCTTCTCACGCAGCATGCCTCCTTTTTACTGATTCTTACAGAAATTACAGATTTGGCCCGCAGGAAAACCTGCGGGCCAGAAACTGTCAGAGAATGATTATTCCACGATACCCTGGGCTCTGAGCTGCTCTTCGGCAGAGGCCATGTACTCATCGAACTGATACATATCATTCAGTTCCTGAATGAAGTTGGCATATTCAGCCTCACTCAGTTCACGGTCGCCATAGATGAAATCAAGCAGCTGCTGACGAGCATAGGATTCCATGTCGCTCAGATACATGCCATCGGGCTCAACGACCAGGCTGTTGTACGTCCAGATACGGTTGGCAGCAGTGGTCTCATCAAATACCATCTTGGCTTCCGGGAACTTAGCATCCAGATACTCCAGCTCTTTACGGCTGAACAGCTGATAAGTGGAAATATAGTTAGCAGCAGTGGCGTTCTCGGTCATGCGGATTCTGCCCTGCTCGTCATAGACCCAATGCTCGCCTTCCAGGCCGTAATATACCAGATTGGCGCCTTCGCCAACAGTGATGTAATCGATGTACTTGATCAGGGCATCCAGCTTTTCTTCGGTGATATCAGCACTGATCGCGAAGATCGCATTGGTGGAATTCAGGTCGCCCTGATACATAGCGGGTTCTGCACCCACTTCGCTCTTCAAAGTGGTGAAGAAGTTAGTTACAGCATTGGGATTTACGTCATGAATCTGCTGCTGACCATAGGCCTTCCAGATGCCCGGCCAGGTGCAGCCGATCATGCCGACTTTACCAGAAACAAACTGGCTGGTGCCGGCGGTGCTCAGGGAGTCATTATCAACGATCTTAGCGTCAACGAACTTCTTGCACCATTCAAGGCCCTGAACCATACCAGGCTGCAGCAGAGCATTGGTGACCTTGCCGTCACGGATCAGGATCCAGTTGCCCATTGCGGTGTCAAAGCTGCCCAGGATGGTATCAAACAGGAACACGCCGGTCGCACTGGGCTTTGCAGCAGTCAGACCTAAAGTATCGTTCTCGCCGTTCTTATCGGGATCATTGTAGGTGAAAGCATAGGCCACATCATACAGATCCTGAATAGTCTCGGGCATCTTGAGTCCCAGAGCATCCAACCAGTCCTGACGGATAGTAACACACAGCTGGCTCTTGGAACCATCATACAGCTTCGGCAGGCCGTACAGAACGCCATCCACATAAGCAGCAGACAGCTTGGTGCTGCCCAGCCATTCATAATAGCTGGCCAGTTTGGTTTCCTTAAGTTCAGTCAGATCGAGCAGAGCACCGTCACGGCCCCAGGTACGCAGATGGTCGATGTCGATCATATAGGCATCATAGATGTCCATGCGGGTGCCCATGGCGTTCCAGTAGTCGTCTACCAGTTCAAGCTTGAAGGATACATTGATGTCCTTGAGGATCTTCTGGTATACCCAGTCTTCCTCGAGGGTTGCCGGCCAGCCGTTGCCCAGGCTGCTGACAGAGACACGGACTTCCACCGGCTCTTCTGCAGCGGCGAAGGCACACATACCGAGCAGCATTGCCAGAACGAGCAGTGCAGAGATGAGTTTCTTCATGATACATTTCTCCTTTTCTTTATTTGATATGCAAACGCATATTAGGAACAGATTAACCTTTCACCGCGCCAGCCAGAGTACCCTTGACAAAGTACTTCTGAATGAACGGGTAAATGACCACGATCGGTGCGGTAGCAATACATACGGCAGCCATTCGCATGGTCTCAGGCGGGATCTCATCTTCTACGTTCAGGTCGTTCGTAGAAGCCGCATTGATCATGCGGCGCATGATGACCTGCAGCGGCATGAGGTCGGTATCCTGGATATAAAGAATGGCAGCAGTATACACATTCCAGTGAGCTACTGCGTAGTACAGGCTGATTGTGGTCACGATAGGCAGTGACAGCGGGAGCACGATGCGGTAGAGGATCCTGAACTCGCCCGCACCATCGATACGCGCGCTTTCGAACAGATCGTTGGGCAATCCTTCAAAGAAGGCTTTCATAACAATGAAATTATATACCGTCACCAGACTGGGAAGGATAAGCGCCCACAGCGTGTTGATAACGCCCGTTGCGCGTACGATCAGGTAAGTCGGGATCGTACCGGCACTGAAAATCATGGTGAACACGATCAGCTTGATGAACGTACCTCGTCCAGGCAGGTAATCACGGCTGAGCGGGTAGGCCAGCATCATGGTCACGACCAGGTTTGCCATAGTACCGAACACCGTAATAATCGTGCTGACCTTCAAAGCACTGATCAGTGTCGGGTTCTTGATCATGAATGCATATGCACTGAATGTAATTTTCCTAGGAATAAGTACGAAACCGCCGTTGCGCAGCATTTCTTCCATCGGCGTCAGTGAATAGGCAATAACGAACAGGATCGGAATGACGCATACCAGACCGACCAGGGTGATGATAAACAGTACGAGCAGCTCGTACGCGATATCATTCTTTGACTTTACCATAGCGAGCTGTCCCACTTTCTTGCCAGTGCGTTGGTGCCCAGCACCAATCCGCAACTCAGCACGGATTTCATGAGGCCTACGGCAGTGGTCAGGCTGTATTGCTGCTTGCCCAGGCCCTGTGTATAGACCCATGTGTCAATGATCTCAGCAGTTGCGCGTACGCGGTCATTCAGGAAGATATATACCTGTTCGAAGCCGCCATCCAGCACGTGACCGACCTTGGTAATGAGCAGTACCACGAAGATACGGGCCAGGTTGGGCAGCGTGATGTACCAGATCTGACGGAAACGTCCGCAGCCGTCGATCGTTGCGGCTTCATACATGGTCGTATCGATACCGGCAATCGCAGCAAGGAATACGATACTGCTCCAGCCTATACCTTTCCACAGACTGGATCCTATCAGCACACCGCGGATATACTTTTTATTGCTCAGGAACGGAATCGCCTGTCCGCCCATTTTTTTGATCATATTGTTGACCACGCCACTGTTCTCACCCAGCATTGTGGCACAGATACCGAATACGATAACCCAGCTCAGGAAGTGAGGCAGATAGCTGACCGTCTGGATCACGCGGGCATAACGCTTGAACATCGTTTCGCTGATCGCCAGGGCGAAAATAAGTGGCGGGATCATCTCCATCACAAGCTTTGACAAGCTGATGATCAGGGTATTCGTAATGATCTGCGAAGACTGCGGGGACTTAAAGAAGCGTTCGAACCAGTAGAACCAATCCTTCTTGTCCTCCCACAACCACAGGCTATCGCCTATGCCCTTACGCAATGAGAAGTTCTTGAATGCGATCTGAATGCCGTACATCGGCAGATACTTGTATACGAGGAAAAACAGCATGCCGGGTATGATCATCGCATACAGCGGCCAATACTGTTTTATTGCGTGTGTAAACCGCGTCCCGAGCGGTTTTTTCTTGAATACCGGTGCGGAAAGCTGGGTCATTCTCTCTCTCCTCACTGTAATACCGCCAAATGCATAAATGGCGGTCTTTCTTATCTGAAAGGCCTGTTATGAAAAGCTATATTGGATTTTCGCACATTTGCACCTCTAATCAGGCCATTATTTTAACATTCCCTACATGTTTTTGTCAATAAATATGGCTTAATTATTAGGGAAAAGCATGAAAAATACTGCCAAATGGAAAAAGCATTTGCTGAACAGAACAGCAAATCAAGAAACGATTCGTATCCCGCCTGATTATTCAGGTACTCTTTCTGGTTCGGTAAACAGCCGTTTATTCCATTTTCGGATTGTCTGTCTTCTGATACAATGAATGCACAAAATGAAACAAAGGAGGCTTACTTTATGACTTTCTACAGGTGCCAGCACTGCGGCAACATCATTACCCATCTTGAAGACTCCGGTGTCCGCGTTGTTTGCTGCGGAGAAGAAATGAAACTCCTTGTTCCCAACACTTCCGACGGCGCGGGAGAAAAACATGTGCCTGTTATTTCCATCGATAGACAGACCGTAACGGTCACTGTCGGTTCCGTGGAGCATCCCATGCTGGAAGCGCACCACATTGAATGGATCATCCTCGAAACCAAGCAGGGATATCAGTGCAAGACACTGAAGGCTGGCGAGAAGCCTGTTGCGAAGTTTGCCCTGACGGAAGGCGATGAAGCCGTCGCAGCCTACGAATACTGCAATCTGCACGGACTCTGGAGCGCTAAGGTCTGATCGTCCCCCGGTATTTTTCCCGCAGCCATTCCCCATGCCTCAAAAAAAGCGGTTGACAAGCATTTATATCCGTTATATAATAACTTTCGCTGCACAGGGGCATGGTGTAATGGTAACACGTGGGTCTCCAAAACCTTTGTTGTGAGTTCGAGTCTTACTGCCCCTGCCAGTCATGAAGTCTTGAAAGCCAAGTGTTTTCAAGGCTTTTTTCATTGTTTGCTTCCAGATTAGGCGCCATGAGAAGCGGCGCAGAACAGAGAGCCATCTTTTCACAGGAGAGGACACAGAAAGAAAATAGAGATATGATTGGTTGATAGAACACCATTGTATTCATTTTATATTTTTCTCCTCACCACTTGACGAGAATGATGAGAATGATTAGAATGTGATAAGAATGATGTGAATGAGCATCCCGCTGTTCATCATGGAGGAGTAAAAGGGAAGGGGGCATGACGATTGCTGTTTCAAGAAACCGAATCCATTGAACTAAAACAGGATTACGCAGAGAGTATACGGAAGGATATTATTGCTTTTGCCAACACCAACGGCGGCACCATCTTTGTTGGCATTAGGGACAATGGAGAAGTGATCGGGGTTTCTTCCCCAGATCAGATGATTCAACGCATCAGCAATATGGTTCGTGATTCCATCAAGCCGGATGTGACCATGTTTGTGCATTATGATTCAGAGGAAACGGACGCCAGAATAATTGTGAAGATTTCTGTCAACCGCGGGACAGGAAGGCCCTACTATTGGGAAGTAAAAGGAATACAGCCCTCTGGCGTCTATGTCCGTCAAGGAACCTCGGCAGTCCCGGCCTCGGAGGCGGCAATCCGGCAAATGATCAAGGAAACAGACGGAGATTCGTATGAAGAAATGCGATCGCTGAATCAGAAATTGAGTTTCAACTATGCTTCCACTGCTTTTGCACGGAACGGGCTGGAATTTGGCAAGCCTCAGATGAAGACACTGAACGTTCTGTCATCGGACGGCATCTATACCAACTTAGGTTTACTGCTCTCTGATCAGTGCCCGCACATTATAAAGGCTGCTGTATTTTCCAGTGTAGAACAGGATGCTTTCCAGGATCGGCGTGAATTTACAGGCTCTCTGCTGAAGCAAGTGGATGAAGCTTATGCGTTCCTGGAAATGCGGAACGAAAAGGCATCGACTTTTGATGGGATTCACCGGATTGATCATTTTTCGTATCCGGAAGCTGCCCTGCGTGAAGCGCTGTTGAATGCGGTTATACATCGGGATTATTCTTTCTCTGCAAGTACCCTCATCAGCAGCTATGCCGATCGGATCGAGATCATTTCCGTAGGCGGTCTAGTACAGGGATTCTCCCTAAACGATGTGTTGATGGGCTTCTCTATCTGCCGGAATCCCAAGCTGGCGAATGTATTCTATCGTCTTGATTTGGTCGAAGCATATGGGACTGGCCTCAGGAAGATCATGAGCGCTTATCCCATGTTTGTTCCGGAGAAGCTCTTGCAGACTACGGATAAGGTATTCAAAGTTACACTCCCACGTCTGACCGTTGTTCCTCAGCAGACTGGAAATCACAGAGAAACAAATGAGGAAAAAGTACTATCCTTTCTGGTATCCGCCGAGTATATTACCCGTATCGACGTGGAGCAACTGATTGGACTTAGTTCCGCATCCGCTTCCAGGCTCCTTCGTCGTTTGGTGGATAAGGGAGAATTGGAAGTCGTGGGCGGTGGAAAGACTACACGGTATTTCAGAAGACCTCCTTATGACCAGTAACCCAAGTGTTTTCAAGGCTTTTTTCATTTTCCGCAGCCATGACGCTTGGGCTAGATTCAAAATGTCCTGCGTCAGAATCTCTTATTTACAATAGACTTAATTCCCTAACAGGTCTTCCGGATCCGCGACGTACATGCCGACATCACCGTCATCGGAAGCGACCAGCGTATATGTATGGTAATACTGTGAACCTGCAATCGAGACAATTTCACTCTTATTATAGCTTCCAAGATCGGCAAAGAGCAGGGGTTCACCATACCAGTAGGGTCCGGAGCCCCAGACGATCACATAGTCGCCAGACGGCACATGAACCGTTACCTGCTTTCCGGGATCACAGAAGGCTGTCGCTGCGAGTTTTCCCGTATAAGCCTCCTTCATCACGATATAGGTTCTCTTAGAGGCGGCATCGACATTGAAATTAACGGTGGTTCCTTTCTGACCTCCGCTGTAAAGGCCATGCTTCGGCATCGGGATCGCCGCATCATACGGAAGCATTCCGGCAATCGTATCCAGATAATCGAGTGTGCCATTCCAGTCGAAAGCAGCCAGCCAATCCATATACTCCGACGGGAATCTCCCCGCAGCGATATCATCCAGATCTACCGTGATGGTGAAGCGGTTGTTAGTTTTCTTAGATGCGGCGACTCCATTATCCGCTATGCGGAGCTGTAGCTGCCTGTCAAGATCGCTTTCCCGCTGGTCAGCTGTTTTGAAGGCCAGGTCATCCAAAACAGCCTTTGCACTGTCTTCCAGCAGCTGGGCAGGAGAAACTCCAGTGCAGGTCATTACCATTTTGTGCGGCCCGCCGTTCCAGTTCATTTCCTGGTTTCTTTGAGCGTAATACAGCGCAGCCACAGCAGAGGCCGGTGCGTCGAAAATGGTTTGTTCGCTTTCGAACAACCACTGTGTGAACCGGTC
>JAFZPO010000147.1 GCA_017550305.1 Clostridia bacterium | reverse complement strand
CGCTCTGGTAGATGACCTTGCCTTCGTCATCGATCATCCAGTCGGAGAAGATGCCGAACGCAGAGGTGATGCAGCGGGGCAGACGCCAGGAACCAACGATACCTTCAGAAGCGGAGACAAGGGGACCAGTCATGATGATGTACTCGTCGCCATAGAACTCCTTCAGCTGCTTGAGCATGTTGTAGAACTCAGAGATGGTCGTGGGCAGCTCAGTGACGCCGGCCTTCTCCAGCAGGTCCTTACGGCAGACCAGGAAGCTGTTGATTTCCTGGCTGTGCGGGAACATGTAGGGCACGCCGTAGATTTCGCCGTCATCGCCCCTCAGAGCGTTCCATACTTCTTCAGTATTGCCGGCGAGGATATCCTGGCCATACTCGTTGAGCAGGTCAGTCAGGGGCAGCAGGGCACCGTTGGCCAGCAGGGTACGCCACTGGTTCACGCCCATGTTCACGACGTCGTAGTCAGCACCGCCGGCTACTTCGCTGAACAGCTTGTCATCTGCATTCTCTGCAGGCAGGGCAAAATACTCTACATCATAGCCGGTGGCTTCCTTCATGATCGGAACCATGTAGTCAGCATTGACGTCCCAGGGGCAGGTATAGCCCAGGCGCTTCAGGGTCACGTTGCCGGGACCGAGCAGCTCAGCAGAGGCAGTTGCCATAACCGCAAACATCATTACGGCAACCAGCAGCAGGGAAACTAGTTTCTTCATGTTTTTTCCTCCTTTTATTTTTACCGCGACTCTGGCGCGGTCAGGATCATAATCAGCCCTTGACGGAACCTACGGTGATACCCTGGATCATATAGCGCTGTACGAACGGGTATGCCAGTATGATCGGAATGATGGACATGGAAACACCGGCGGCTACCATACCTTCAGTAGTAAGGTTCTTAGCGAAGTTCTGTCCCTGATGCGAGGTGGAGTACAGACTTTCTGCCAGGGCGGAAGCATTGTTTATGATGTCATACAGGTACAGCTGCATGGTGCGCATGGAGGAGCTGCTCGTGTACATCATCGCATGGAAGTAGTTGTTCCAGTAGTTGATCGCGTACAGCAGTGCTACTGTTGCCAGTACCGGTACAGACATGGGAATAACGATGGAAACAAGCGTTCTCAGGTCGTTTGCGCCATCGATGGAGGCAGATTCTTCCACCTCATCCGGCAGGCCTTCGAAATAGTTCTTCACAATGAACATATTGAACTGGACGATAGCGAACGGCAGGATGCACGCCCAGTACGTATCCAGAATGCCGATAGTACGCACGACCATGTACGCAGGAATGATACCGCCGAAGAACACCATGCTGATCACGTACAGCAGTGAGATGAATCCGCGGCCCTTGAAGTCCGCACGGGAAAGCGGGTAAGCGGTCGTCACGGTCGTGAGCATGGAAATTGCCGTACCGACAACCGTTATGATCATGGTGTTCTTGAGTGCATTGAAAAAGCCGCTCTTGGTCAGGACATAGTTAACGGTCTCCAGCTGCGGTTTGACCGGCCAGAAGTAGATCGCACCGGCAGTTACGGCGTTGCCATCGCTGATGCCCTTGCTGACAACATGCAGACAGGGCAGGATCGCCAGCAGGGAAAGGATTCCCAGTACAATATAGGCAATGATCTCCGCAGCCTTTTCACTGGAATCAAGCGGGATATGATTGATATCTTTCTTCTTGCTCATATCATCCACCCCCTTACCAGATACTGCGGTGCAGGGTCTTGCGGCTGACGGTGTTGGCGCCTACGATCAGGACGAAGGCAACCACCGAGTTGAACAGACCCATTGCAGTCGAACGGGCATAGTCCATCTTGCCGATACCCAGACGGTACACATATGTCTGAATGATATCGCCGACGTCATATACGACGGGGTTATAGAAGATCAATACCTGCTCAAAGCCGGTATCCAGGATGTAGCCTACCTTCAGGATCAGCAGCAGTACGATCGTCGGCAGGATGCCCGGGATGGTCACATGCCAGATCTGCTTCCACTTATTGGCGCCGTCCACTTTAGCCGCTTCGTACAGCACCGTATCGATGCCAGCGATAGCTGCCATATAAATGACGGTATTGTAACCGATCTCACGCCAGCCCTCGGTGAATACCAGCAGCCAGCGGAACCACGAGAGGCTCGTAAAGAAGCTTGCACGTGTTCCGCCAAGCGCGGCAATCAAGTTGTTCACCACGCCATAATTGCCGAGCAGCGAGAAGAAGATACCGTAGATCATAACCCAGGAGAAGAAGTACGGAACGTAGATCACCGTCTGCATGAAGCGCTTGGCGCCGATTTTACGAATCTCATTGAGCAGGATTGCGGTAATGATCGGCAGCGGGAACAGGAATAGGATCTTCATCCCGTTTATGATCAGCGTGTTTCTGACTGCTACCGAGAACTGGGAAGAAGCCATCAGTTTCTCGAAGTTCTTCCAGCCAACCCAGGGGCTCTTTGCAATAGCGTCCATGGGGTTCTTGCCCGCAAACAGATTATACTTGCGGAAGGCCATCTGGATACCATACAGAGGCCAGAACTTATATACGCACAGGAAGAACAGGCCGGGAATCAGCATCAGGTAAAGCAGCGGATGGCGTTTCACATAAACAAAAAACAGATGAATCCGCTTCCCGATCCCGATACGCTTCGGTTTTAGGCTGCCGTTCACGGAAAAACTCCTTTCGGTAATAACAATTACAGGCATCTCTACTGCCTTATTTATACGTTCTCTAATTCCTTTATATTATATATGAATCGTTCATTAATATCAAGCAGTTTTTTCACTCAAATGATCGATTGCATCAAAAACCGCGTGGATTCCTGTTATTCAGTCTTCAGTTCATCTGTATCCCGCTGTTCAAAACTATCAGGATCAAAAGGCGTCTTCAGATCGAACTCCACGCGTTCGATCTTATCTGTATAACGCCATATTCCCTTTGATGCATACTCGGGGCATACCGGCGCATAAGCGAAATGCCCGACGGCAACCAGATGTCCATGCTGGGTAAACAGAGGCTTGCGCCGGATCTCCGTATCTCCGACATGCTTGCCGTTCAGATACAGGCAGCATATGCCCGCATCGTCTTTCAGCGTGACAAAATCCACCCCGACGGTATTCTCGCCTTCCGGAATCACGCATTCAGGCTCCAGGCGGAACTGTTCCTGGCTGACATAATTATAATGCAGTTTCAGCCTGCCTCCCTCAATATAGAGGGCGTGTCCTGCCATGTCGTCTCCGAAGGAATACAGTACGCCTTCAGCGCCTTTATGATAAGTCATATGCACACGCGACATATAGGAACGTCCTTTCAGGCTGATCCCGGATCCCGTGTCAAACTCCGGATAATAGCATACGCTCGTCTTCTTCAAGGCCGGGTTTGCCTTCAGAAGCTGGCCGAAGAGCTGTCCTTTGTACTTCTTCCGATTGCTCTCAAGCATCGGCAGGACGCCGTACTTCTCCGCTTCCTGCCACCAGAGCTTCTCAAGTTCCCTGACCTTTTCAGGATATTTTTTAGCCAGATCGATCGCCTGTGAGGGATCTTTTTCCGCATTGAACAACTCCCACCGGTCGTCGTCAAAGCTGAACGACGGCGTTTTCAGATGATTCGCCACGATCTCCCATCCGTCATGCCAGAGCGCACGGTTGCCCATGATCTCATAGTACTGAATATGCCTCCTGCCCTGTGCCTGCGGGTCATCGAATGTATATGCCATGCTCACACCGTGCTTTTTCATCTGCGTGACACCTTTGATCGATTCAGGCGCTTCATAGCCCAGCAATTCCAGCACTGTCGCATTGATGTCGACGACATGGTGATACTGCCTTCTCTTTGTCCCCTTATCCCTGATCCTGTCCGGGTAAGTAATGATCAGCGGGACACGGACCCCGCCCGAATGACTCCAGGTCTTATACATTCTGAACGGCGTTCCGCCGACATTTGCCCACGCGACAGGATACTGGCACGGTCCTTCCGGCGATCCCAGCACATCTGCTTCTTTCAGCGGAAGGATCGGCTGGTCATATCCGTTCGTCAGACGCTGGCACTGATTCTTCTGTCCCCACATACCGCCGTTCGTAGAAGTACCGTTGTCCGTCATGAACACGATCAGCGTATTGTCATACTGCCCGATCTTCTTCAGATAATCGATCAGGCGTCCGATCTGGTCATCCGTATGCGAAATGAATCCTGCCCAGACTTCCATGTATCTCGCCAGGACTTTCTTCTCTTCCGGCGTCCTTGCATCCCAGTCCCCGACCATATCATCGCATTCTGAAAGAACAGTGTCCTGTGGGAATATTCCGAGCTCTTTCTGCCTGTCAAATACCTTCTGGCGACAGGAAGCCCAGCCTTCATCGAAGCAGCCGCGGTACCGTTCTATGTATTCTCTGGGGGCATGATGCGGTGCATGATGTGCTCCGAATGCAAGATAGCAAAAGAAGGGCTTCTCAGGCGTTGCGGATTTTTCCGCACCGATATACCCGATCGCCCTGTCTACCAGATCCTCGCTCAGATGATATCCCTGTTCCGGTCCGGCAGGCGGCTGCACATACTCATTTCCCCTGACAAGGCTGGGATAATACTGGCTCGTGTCTGCCGGCAGAAAACCGTAGAACTTGTCAAAGCCCCTGCCCAGCGGCCATTGGTCGAACGGACCTGACGGGCTCGTGCATTCCGGGGAAACAAGATGCCATTTCCCAACACAGAAAGTCGCATATCCCTTTTCCTGCAGGATCTCGCTGACCATGCCGCACCGGTGGCTGACCTGGCCCCTGAGGTTCGGAAATCCCATATCCAGATCCGCGATATACCCCATTCCAACCGTATGGCTGTTGCAGCCGGTGAGCAGGCTCGCCCTGGTCGGCGAGCACATCGGGTTGACATGGAAATTCGTATACTGCAGGCCATCCGCTGCAAGCGCATCGATGTTCGGGGTCCTGATCGGTGCACCGTAGCATCCGAAATCGGCAAAGCCGGTATCGTCGATCACGATATAAAGGACATTCGGCTTATCGGACAGATCGGGACGTTCCGGCCACCACGGCTCTGAAT
>JAFZPO010000023.1 GCA_017550305.1 Clostridia bacterium | reverse complement strand
GCATGGCGCAGATGCAGTGCGATCTGAGCGTAATGATCTCACCTGAGATGTATAAGCGCTTCGTGATGCCCGAACTTGAGGAACTGTGCGAGTTTCTGGACTATCCTGTATACCACTTCGACGGGCAGGAGCAGATCCGCCATCTCGATATGCTTTTATCTCTCAAAAAACTCAGAGCCATCCAGTGGACACCCGTCGCGGGCCAGCCCAAGACCTCGACATTCATTGAACCGCTCAAGCGGATACAGAAAGCGGGCAAGAATTTGATCCTGACCCCGCGACTTGAGGAGATAGAGTTTCTGCTCAGCGAACTTTCCTCAAGAGGGCTCATATTGCTCATCTATGGCATCAGTAGCCCGCGCGAAGCAGAAGACATGCTGACATTCTTGCAGAAGCACTCGAAGGACCGCGGATAAGAATACTCAAAGAGAAGGGAAGAGAAATTATGTACCAGCCAAGCGAAACCCGATACGATCACATGCTCTACAACCGCTGCGGAAAGAGCGGGCTCATGCTCAGCGCTATGTCCCTGGGTATGTGGCATAATTTTGGCAGCGACGCCAATTACAGCAACATGCTCAGCATGGTCACCACCGCGTTTGACCTGGGCATTACGCACTTTGACCTGGCAAACAACTATGGACCTAAGCCGGGAGCTGCGGAAGAGAACGTCGGAAGGATACTGCACAATGAGCTGTCCGCGCATCGGGATGAACTGATCATCTCCACTAAAGCGGGATACGGGATGTGGCCCGGCCCGTACGGCGATCACGGTTCGAGAAAGTATCTTATCGCCTCTTTGGATCAGAGTCTAAAAAGGTTGGGGCTGGATTACGTGGATATTTTCTATCACCACCGTCCCGATTCCGATACGCCCATGGAGGAAACTGCCGGCGCGCTGGATCAGATCGTACGCAGCGGGAAAGCACTGTACGTTGGCGTATCAAACTACAATCCGGAGCAGACTTCACAGATGGCCAAACTCTTGCGCAGCCTGGGTACGCCGCTAACGGTTCATCAGCCGCGCTACAATATGCTGGAAAGGGCGTTCTTTGAGAGGCTGGAGCCCGTACTGACCGAGGAAGGCATCGGTTCCGTCTGCTTCTGCCCGCTCGCTCAGGGGCTGCTTACCGGCAGGTATCTCAACGGTATCCCTGCGGATTCCCGCGCCGCGTCGGCTTCCCCCTTCCTGAGCGAGAGCAGGATAACGGAAGGGCTGCTGTCAAAGCTGCGTAAACTTCAGGACCTGGCTGCGCAGCGCGGTCAGACCCTGGCACAGATGGCAACGGTATGGGATCTGCGCAATTCCCTGACCTCTGTCATCCTCGGCGCGTCCCGGGCTTCGCAGATCGTGGAGAATGTGCAGGCTCTGGCTCATAAGGACTTTTCAGCGGATGAACTCAATGAGATCGACCGGATTCTGAGCAGCGAAGAATGAACTATTCAGGAATGGGCTGCCTGCCCTACCGGGCCGCAGCGGAGGAGTAACAAATGGATCGAAAAGAATATGCTGTTCAGCTAAAGCACACCAGCTGCAATTGCTGCCAGGCGGTGCTGTGCGCTTTTGCGGATGAAGTCGGAATGACAGAGGAAGAGCTGAAGAAGATCGGCGCTGCATTCGGTGTGGGTATGGGGTGCCTGGAAGCTACCTGCGGCGCATTGATCGGCGCGCAGATGCTGATGGGCATGAAGAAGTATCAGGGCAGGCCTGTGCTCCGGGATGCCGCCGGTGTGCTCCACCAATTCGAAGCCATGTGCAAGGCGACAGTCTGCAAGGATCTGAAGGGCAGGGACACCGGAATCGTGCTGTGCGAATGCGATGACTGTGTGCGGAACGCGGTGGAAATAGCGCAAGAGGTTCTGGGATGAATCCAATTGACGAGTATATCCTAAGACAGGATGAAGCCATCCAGCCCAAGCTGCAAGCCATCCGCGAAACCATCCGAGCAGCTATTCCCGATGCGCAGGAGAAGGTCAGCTACCAGATGCCAACTTATTGGAAGGGCAGAAACATCATACACTTCGCAGTGTTTAAGAATCATATCGGACTGTATCCGGGCGGCGAAGCTCCGGCTGTGTTCGCTAGCAGGCTGAAAGACTACAAGACCGGTAGGGGCACGATCCAGTTTCCGTTGGACAGAGAACTGCCGCTTGATTTGATCTCGGAGATTGCGGCGTGGTGTTATGAAAGGTACGCAAAGGTTTGACGATGGCGAAGCAAAGCGTTTTTGATATGAAACTGTCTAAGGTATATCCACTGCTCGTTCAGAAAGCAGAACGAAAAGGTCGCACAAAGGACGAAGTGGACAAGGTGATTTTCTGGCTGACAGGCTGGGATATGGCACTTGCGGATATGGATATGACTTACGGCGACTTCTTTCGCCGCGCCCCTGCAATGAACCCGCGCGCCGAACTGATCAAAGGCAGCGTCTGCGGAGTAAAAGTTGAGGAAATCGAAGACCCGCTGATGCAGAAGATTCGCTGGCTGGACAAGCTGGTGGATGAGCTGGCAAAAGGAAAACCTATGGATAAGGTTGTGAAATAATAAGGCAAACAACAGACCGGTAAAATTGAATATGAATGCAGCACCGACACAACGAATCATAGAAATGGAAAGATCATTAGAGGGAGGTAGATTATGGAATTCACAGGAAAGCATTCGATCATCACCCCAGAAGGCGTCTTTATAATCGGCACCTACGACGAAAACGGAGTGCCGAACGCAATGAACGCAGCCTGGGGCATGCAAAGCGATATGGGCGAGATCACGCTCATGCTGTCCAAGCACAAGACTACGGAGAACTTCGAAAAGACCGGCGCGTTTACCGTCGCTTTCGGTACGGCGGATACCGTGCTGATCTCGGATTACTTCGGCGTAGAGACGGGCAGGAATGTCAACAAGATCGAGAAGGCAGGCTGCCACGTGCACCCAAGCGCACACGTCAACGCGCCGATCATCGAGGAATACCCACTGACACTTGAATGCAAAGTCAAGAGCTGGGATACCGAAACCGGCTATCTCATCGGTGAGATCGTGTCATCGCAGGCGGACGAAACCATCCTGACCGACGGGAAAGTCGACCTTGGCAAGCTTCGCCCCATCATTTTCGATCCGTCTTTCAACGCATACCGGGTCGTAGGCGAAGCAGTCGGCAAGGCGTTTAGCGACGGACTTAAACTGAAGTAAAGCACAGGAGGAATTGAGACGATGAAAGTACTCATGATCAACGGCAGTCCCCACGCGAAGGGCTGTATCCACACCGCGTTTGAGCTGGCAGCGGAGGTGCTCAACGCGCAGGGCATCGAAACCGAAGAGATCCATGTGGGAAATAAAGACATCCGCGGCTGCATCGCGTGCCTTAAGTGCAGGGAAACCGGCAAGTGCGTGTTCAACGATTTGGTTAACGAGACAGCGCCGAAGCTGGCCGAAGCGGACGGTATCATTGTCGGCTCGCCCGTGTATTACGGCATGCCGAACGGAACGGTGCTC
>JAFZPO010000146.1 GCA_017550305.1 Clostridia bacterium | reverse complement strand
TCCGGTTTCTGCTGTGACCAGCCCGGTGCGGGGTAGTAGGTCGGATATGCTTCCACACGGCTGCCCAGTGCCTTGCCCTCGCGTGTGAACGCTGCGCATTTGACACCGGTCGTACCGGCATCCAGAGTCAGGATATAGCTTGTTTTCATAATGTTTTCCCTTTTTTTATCACAGGAGTAGCATTACTCAGGTTCCCGCTGCATGATACAGCGGGTCTTTCCGACCGGCTTGATCATCCGGAAACCTGTTTTTTCATATAGTGAAACAGCAGTTTTGTTTTCTGTGAACACATACAGGAACACGGGCAATTCGGTTTCACTGCAGCACTTCTGAACGATCGCCGTGCCAGTACCCCGGCCCCGGTATTCAGGCAGCACATAGAGATCGTCCAGCTCCATTTTGCCTTCTTCGGGGGAGAAATGATAATAGGCGACTGTCTGTCCGTCGGATACGACACGCACATATTCGCCGATCAGCTTGGTGATCTTTCTGCGGGTCCATGCCAGGGCATCAGGGATACTAACGTCCTCCGGATCCTCGTAGCGCTCGACCAGTTCCCTGCAGAAGGAATAGATCTGATCGATATCATCCGGCTGCGCCTGTTCAAACAGAAGATTCATTCCGGTTATCCTCACTCACAGTATGTCCTGTACGAAAAGCGGGGGAATCCTTGAAGGAATTCCCCCGTATCAGGGCAATGGTGATTAGTCGATGTTCTCCCAGTTGCTGAGCAGATAGCGCTCGGCATCGCCGCACCACAGACCGCTGTGAGCTTTGCAGATCCTGTCGAGTTCTGCGAAGCGGGGATCTTTTTCACCCAGCTTGCCGAAGTCTTCGATTGCAGTCAGCGGCATATTGATGTGCGTATAGATCAGCTTCTTGCCGCCGGGGATCTTGGGCAGGGTCAGCGTGGTTTCCGCAGCGCTGTCCAGACCGCCAACATGCGTGACCATGACGGCGGGACGGATCTTGCCGGCAGCGGTCAGCTCCAGGCATTCGATCATATCAGCAGTATTACCGCCGGTAGTGCCGATGACATGGGTGCTGTTGTAGTGAACGTCATAGTAATTCAGCTTTGCACTGAACTTGGTATCGGTAGGACCGGCAAAGAAGTTCAGGCAGCCGTCGCGGCCCAGGATGTCGCTGGCCAGTTCGACCACGCTGGTGACCGGGGCATAGGCGAACACGTCATCATAACCGCCGCCGACCAGGCCTTTCAGGTATTCGGCTGCATCGGGGATGTCACGGGTATTGACGAACATCACCTTGACGCCGGTGGGCTCTACGAGTTCCTTGGGGAACAGTTCACGTGCGCGCTCCAGACGCGCTTCATCGATATCGGTCACGACCAGGGTGCCGGGACGGCGGTCGCAGTGGATGATGTATTCGGCCATGCCCAGACCCATGGGGCCGGCACCGGCCAGGATCGCCATCTTGCCGCCTTCGCGGATGCCCATCTCATGCTGATAAACGCCCATCTTGGTATGGAAGGTAGCATGCGCAGCACCGATGGAGCAGCTGTACGGCTCAGCCAGGGAAGCCTCAAAGAAGGCGTCGCCCTTATACTCGAGGAAGCAGCCCAGTTCGAAAACTTCCTGCGGGATGATGCAGTAGGTGCAGTCGCCGCCGAAGTAGGGATAGCTGTATCCCGGGCTCCACATGGTGCCTTTGTAGTTCAGAGCGGGCTGCAGGGTGAACCACATGCCGGGCTTATACTTATCCTGATACTTTTTGCCGACCTGCTCAATAATGCCGGCGAACTCATGACCCATGATGGCCGGATGATCGGCTACATCATCATGCACGCGCTTATGCTTTTCGCCCAGCATGGCACATTTGTAGGTGGACATGCAGATGCTGTCGGACATAACCTTGACCAGCATTTCATCGTCCTTGATCTCGGGAAGTTCGAACTCCATCAGCCGCAGGTCGTTCGCGCCATGCAGGCGCAGTGCACGGGTTTTCATAATAAATGCTTCCTCCTAATCTATATTTGAAATCACAGGGTTTCCAGTTCTACCTTGGGCAGCAGTTCGCGGACGACATTCATGTCTGCGGCCTGCGTACCGGGAGTCATGACGGTCGCAGCGCTGACGGCCATTGCGAGTGCGCAGGTGTCGCGGAACGACATGCCGCTGACTGCGCCGTGGGCCATGGTGGCCATCATGCTGTCGCCGGCACCGACTGTGCTCTGTACAGGAACGCGAAGGCCCTTGCCGCGCAGGGCTTCATCCTTGGTGACGAACAGCGCGCCGTCGCCGCCCAGGGAGACAACGACCGTTTCGATACCGCCTTCCACGAGCTCTTTTGCTGCTGCGGCAAGATCGGCGATCCCGCTGAAACTGCGGCCAAGCAGACGGCCGAGCTCGGCATCATTGGGCTTGATCATTGCAGGGCACGCCTTCGCACCGGCGATCAGCAGCGCTGCATCAGCGTCCATATATACTTTGATCCCGTGCTTCTTGAAGCGAGTGATCCAGTCGGCGAAAATAGTATCTGCCGTTCCGGCAGGCGCTTTGCCGGCCAGAACGACGATGTCACCGGGTTTTGCGGCCGCAGCGGCTTTTTCAAACACGCTCTCCAGCACTTCCTCGCTGACAGGCGCGCCAGGCTCGTTGATGTCAGTATTGGTGTGACCGACCGGATCGATCACCTTGAGGTTCGTACGCGTATCCTGCGGGACCCAGGCAAAATCACAGGCAATGCCCATTTCCTGAAGCGCGTTCTCAATATAACGGCCTGTGCCGCCGCCCAGAATGCCGGTGGCCAGACTGTCGGTACCCAGTGCCTTGAGTACCTTGGATACATTGATACCCTTTCCGCCCGCATCCAGACGCAGGCTCTGAATACGGTTGACCTGATCCACGGCAAAACCGGGCAGAACCACAGTCTTGTCCAGCGCAGGGGTCAGCGTAACGGTGACAATCATATTCCGTCTCTCCTTTTTGCTGTAATATGAGCGAAACAAACGTGAATCATGATTTGATTAACCACGACGCTATCATACCATCCTGCTATGCAAAATGCAAGCATAACACGCAAAAATAGACTCTGAAAACGCATAAAAACAAGCCCGGGATCCGGGCTTGAGCAGGTATTGTTTCCATTGTTTGCGGGCTTGCAGTTATTTCACATCACTGAACTTCCATGTCTCACGGTCAAGGTGCATGAGGATGGCATAGCCGTACTGCTTTCCGTTCATCTTACCCGACTGTGCCACATAGAACAGATCGTTTCCGATACTGATGAATCCGGTATCGGCCACGCGCGGCATGACGGGGATTCCCCAGACGCCGCTTGCCTCGTGCAGCACGCCCGCTCCTGCCTTGAGTGTCAGCATTTCGCTGCGCAGGCCTTCTTCGTATGCGCTGCCGTATACAGGCAGGGCTTCTTCATGGGCAGATACGTTGCCGTCGACGAGATAGATCGGGTAATTGGGATACTGTTCCTTCTGTCCGGGATATGCGATCATCCACAGATCGCCCGTGTCGCGGTCATACTCCAGGTTCTGTACACCATAATGCGTATTGCCCGTGAAAACAAACAGTTTTCTGTAAAGCTCCGGGCCTGCGGTATGCGGTGCATTCTGGTCAAACGGCAGGGAATCAAACGTCTCGGGATCAAAGCACAGCAGCACCTGGCAGTCATTGTCCTGACGTCCATTGTTGCGGTATATGCCATATGCGACAAACATATATACCCTGCCGTCCGTACTTCCCGGCATTGGCGCAAATGTAACGCCGTCAATTCCCGAGCAACCGTAACGGTGTCCCATCGAGTCGATCGCGTTCTCATGTTCGCCGACATCCAGATCATCGATATAGTCGCGCACGACTTCATCCATATACAGGGTCGTCATCACGCCGCTTGTCTTATAGTCCATGTCCATTTCCGTGATGGCGTCGCAGTCGAACACGGCAATATAAAACTTTTCTGCGGCTTTATACTCCAGCGATCCGTAGATCCGTCCGTCATGATACGCCAGACAACCCAGATGCGCCCCGCCGCCGTAAATACCGCCTGCGAGCAGTCCTGTGACGCTGCCGACGATCTTGTTTTCACGCATATCGACCTTGACCAGCCGGTCGGTAAAGGACATGTACATGTAATTCAGCTCATCATCACAGGCAATACCCTGCAGATGTCCGGCCGGTGAGCCCCAGGCGCCGCCGTAGACCTTCCTGGGAAGGTCCGCCGCATTGATCTCATCTGCCTTTGCTGTCTGTGCGGGAGCCGAGAATGTTCCCAGCACCAATACAAGCGCGAGAGCCAGTACAGCAAGCTGTTTCATCATATCGCCTCTCATGTCTTATTCAGTCCATTTTTCAAAGATCAGCTTCCCAGCATCCCGGAGCGTCTCTGCTACGGGAACACCGGCAGTTTTTAAGGTTTCGGGAAGCTGGTGCCCGCCGCATACCAGAATGCAGCGGCAGCCCATGGCACGCGCTACGTCTGCATCATGCAGCGTATCGCCGATCATTACGCAGTCACCGGGAACGATCCCGCCGGCGTTCATCCATTCTCGGCCGATACCTTCCTTCGAAGTCGCGTAGATATGATCCAGCCCCAGGACTGTATCGAAACAGTGCAGGATATCAAAGCGTTCCGCCTGCCCAAGCAGGTTGTCGCGTTTGCTTGCGGACAGGATCACCTGTCCGAACCCGGCACTGCGGAATGCCTCGAGCACTTCTTTTGCATCTTCACGCAGGGGACATGCGATCTCGCTGCGCATATATGCGGCCATCCATTGCGGCGCTACTTCATCGAACAGCGCGCCTTTGATCCCCACGCGCGCATAATAATCACGAACCGGGAACCCGAACACGGAGCGGTATGCATCAAGCGAAGGCACTGTCGGAAGATGATACTTTTCCAGCATCTCGTTCAGACAGTCAAAGCTTACTTTCACATCGTCCAGCAGTGTGCCGTTCCAGTCCCAGATGATCGTTTTCAAGGCGTTCCCTCCGTCGAGATAGTACCGTCATGCACACGCAGCACGGCATCAGGTTTAGCCCCTGTCAGGTCGCTCAGATCGGTGCATGTCAGGAGCGTCTGGATTCCGCCGATACGTGCCAGCAGCCGCGTGCGGCGGCCTGAATCCAGTTCGCTGAGCACATCGTCCAGCAGCAGCAGAGGCGCCTCGCCCTGGCGGGAGGTCAGCAGGTCGACCTCGCTCAGCCGCAAGGCCAGCACCGCGGTGCGCGCCTGGCCCTGGGAGGCAAATGCGCGCATGTCTGCACCGGAAAGGTTCAGGACCAGGTCGTCCCGGTGCGGCCCGGTTGTGGTCGTGATACGGCGCAGGTCTTCTTCACGGCGCTCATGGAGCAGGTTCAGAAATACGGAGGCTGGCTCTGCCGTATCGGACAGATGGCCCACATAATACAGGGAGAAGACTTCATCTTCCCGCCCGCCGATCGTCGCATAATGATCCCGCGCAAGCTTGTCCAGTGCCTGCACGGCGAACTGCCGTGCTTTTACGACCGGTACCGCAGCCTGGGCCAGCTGTTCATCCCAGACATCGAGCGTGGCGGGCCTGGCTTCGCCGCGCGCAATGGCATGCAGCAGTGCATTGCGCTGCTTCAGCGCGGAGTTATAGGTCTGGAGTGCGTAATAATATCCCGCACCGCACTGCGAGAGCAGCATATTCAGAAAGCGCCGGCGTTCCTGGGGAGCGCCGCGGATGATATCCAGGTCTTCCGGAGAGAACATGACGCAGGTCGCATGGCCCATCAGCTCACCTGTACGCGAGGCTGTCTTGCCGTTGATATAGATGACCTTGCGCTTTTTCTGTTCGGGCATGAACAAACGCACACCGACTTCATCCACTCCGTCGCTGCGCTGCACGCGGAGCTGAACCGCGCAGGTCTCCTGTCCGCTGCGGATCATCTCACGGTCGTTGACGGTCCGGTGGCTGCGGCCCAGGCAGCACAAATGAACGGCCTCGAGCAGGTTGGTCTTGCCCGTGCCATTCTCGCCTACGAATACCGTTACACCGCTGGGCGGAGTGAGCAGTACCTGACGGTAGGACCTGAAATCATGCAGCCTGAGGGATTGCAGATACATAAGTGCCTTTCATAATAAGTAATTATTTATGATACCTTTCCCCGGCATTGATCTTATGGGCGCGGTAGATCTGTTCAAGCAGCATGATCCGCGCCAGCTGGTGGGGGAAGGTCATGGGGGACATCGAAAGACGCTGGTCGGCACGGCGGATGACATCTTCATGCAGCCCCAGAGAACCGCCTATAACGAATACTACACGCGTACCCAGCTGTTCGCGCTCGCGGAAGAATGCGGCCAGCTGCAGGCTGTCATGCTCTTTGCCGTCTATGCACATGGCAACGACGTAATCATCCGGCCGCAGGTGGGCGAGCATGGCTTCGCCTTCCTTTTTCATAGCCTGCGGGCCTTCGGGCTGGTCAGGCACCTCGATGATCTCCAGCTTCCGGTAGCGTCCCATACGCTTTACGTATTCGGCAGCGGCTTCCTGCCAGCAGCGTTCACGCAGCCTGCCGGCACACAGTATGGTTATCTGCACAGCAGGATATCCTCCACTTCCTGAAGATCGCGGCAGACATGGTCACAGACAGATGCAAGCGCATCGCTGTAAGGCACAAGGTCGGGCACCATGATCGTCATTGCACCGGCTGCATGCCCTGCGCGTATACCGTTGTGTGAATCCTCGATCACGGCACAGTCGGCAGCAGGGATGCCCAGGAGTTCGATGGCACGGAGATAGACTTCGGGGGACGGCTTGCTTGCCAGGCCGAGATCCCCGGTCACGACAGCATCAAAGTACCGGAACAGGTCTACTGCCTTCATATGCTGCCGTACATTCGGCAGCGAAGAGGAAGTCACCAGCGCGCAGCGGAACCCGTGCTCTTTAAGGTGCGGCAGAATCTGCTTGGCGTAGGGCTTGGCAGGAATCATCAGGTCATATCCGCGTTCCTTCAGCCATGCCGTCATTGCTGTACGCAATACTTTCGAATCGAACCCCGGGTTCTCCTGCGCATAGCGGATATCCGTGGCCTCTGCAGTGATCCCGACACATTCGAGTATAAGGTCCCGGGGGATGTGATACCCCAGAGAAGGCGCAACAGCAAGGACAGCTTCGGCATATACGCGTTCACTGTCGAGCAGCAGTCCATCCATATCAAAGAGCGCTGCACGGACCATGCATGCACCTTCCTTTCGTCCCGTTCATTATATAAGAAGCGTGCCTGCTTTGCAAGGGAACGGAACGCAACAGCTTTTTTACAGAATTGTGAAGCAGGGTATTGATGGCGTGCTGCGGATATCCCCATTGCGTTTCCGATTTGTCCCCATTTTTATCCCCATCGCTAAAGCCTGAAAAACGGGTTTATGCAGAAACCGTATACCGTATACACGGAAGATCGCGCCTTTTTGCGTGCAAATACGCCAGAGTATGCATGAAAATGCTAATAAGCGAGATATCCACATTATCCACAGGGTTATCCACCGAATTCGTCCAAAAACTCGGCTTTTTTGGCCGTTTGTCGATTTTGGCTGTGGATAACTCCGGTGCACAACGCAAAACAATCCCCATCCGGCTGAAATAAGTTATCCCCAGTCAATGACTGGGGAATGATGCTGTCAAGCGAAAATTTCATGAACTTTTTGTCACAAATTCAGGTTCCGGGCATTGTTCGGATTGCTTCCAGCAGACTTTCAACAGCCTCATCGCGGGTCGCCCAGCCGGTGCAGATGCGCATGGCATCCCTGCCGTCAGGCAGGTGTGCCCAGTGTGTGAGCACGAAATCATGTGTCAGGTATTCACGCTGGGCGGCTGTCAGAATGGGGAACTGCTGGTTGGTCGGGGAATCGATGAGCATGCTGATCCCGCGGGCATTCAATGCCGCGCGGATAAGCTGCGCCTGTTCGACGGCATGAGCATTGATGCGCGCATACAGATCATCCGTGAACAGGGTATCGAACTGCAGACCGAGCAGGCGTCCCTTGGCGAGCATGCCGCCGCGCTGTTTGATGTGATAACGGAAATCCTTAAGTACTGCGGGATCCGGAACCACTACGGCTTCTCCGAAAAGGGCACCGCATTTCGTTCCGCCGATATAGAAAACATCACACAGCCGGGCCAGGTCGGGAAGCGTCACATCGCCAGCTGCGAGCCCGTATCCGAGCCGTGCTCCGTCCACAAACAACGGGAGGCTGCAGCGGCGGCAGACCTCGGACAGTTCGGTCAGTTCTTTCAGGGAGTAAAGCGTACCGAGTTCCGTGGGATGTGAGATATAGACCATGCCCGGCTGTACGATATGCTCCGCGGCTTCGTCCGCATAATGCGCTTCCACACAGGCAGCGACCTGGGCCGCACTGATCTTCCCGTTCTCCTGGGGCAGAGCGAGCACTTTATGGCCGAGTGCTTCGACCGCGCCGCTTTCATGCACATTGATATGTCCGGTAGCGGCAGCGACCACGCCCTGGTGCGGACGCAGGATCGCCCCGATGACCGTTGCATTCGTCTGTGTGCCGCCTACAAGAAAATGCACGTCTGCCTGCGGGCACCGGCAGGCCGCACGGATCTTTTCCCGCGCACTGTCGCAATACGGATCCATCCCGTAGCCTACGGTCTGTTCCATATTGGTCTCGAGCATGCGCTGCATGATCGCTTCATGCGCGCCTTCTGTATAATCACAGTCAAAACGAATCATTACAATTCATACCTCCGCATGTTTATGCAGTTGATTATATCACGATGCCGCATGACGCTCAAGCAGACGTTTACAAAAAGAAGGATGTGGCGTATACTGGCAACGATAATCTCTGCAGAAGGATGATATTGAAAATGCGAGGGGCAAGGATACTGGCGCTGGTTCTGACTCTGCTTCTTCTTCCGCTGTGTGCGGGAGCTGAGTTTTACGATACGACACCGCCTTATCAACAGGTAACGCAGACCATGGTCCGTGAGCGTCCGGGCACTGGCCTGTATCTTGACCGCAGTTATCCGCAGACGGCCTGTCCGAGTGTGGATGAGGAACTGCGCATCCTTGTGGATGAAATGACGGAACGTGCACTTCCTTATTTTCCGGAAACGCCCGTCAATCCCCAGGAAGGCGCATTTCTGAACACTGCTGCTTCGGTCACGCGCACAGGTGAAAGCTGGATGAGCTTCCTGGTGATCACCGATATCCTGGATGGACGTGAGCAGCAGTATGTGGATATGCAGACACGTGCCTATGACATGGAAGAAGGCCGTCGCCTGACGCTGGATGACATTCTGGCAGATGAAGAGGCCTGGGCGATCCTGCAGCAGGCGGCACGGGAGCAGATTGCCGGCTATTATCTGGCGGAAGCGCCTGACGAGCAGATCCTGGCAGAACTGACATCGGAAGATGCTCTGCATGCAGCAGACTTCACTTTGGATACGGCTTTCCTGCGCCTGCATTATCGTGCGGACAGCCTTTATGCGGGACATCAGACGATCATGCATGTGCGAGTGCCGTATTCTTCGCTTCGCGGCCATCTGACCAAAGAAGCTGAGAAACAGACTGACAACAGCCGCTGGAAACTGGTGGCACTGACGCTGGATGACGGGCCGGTACGGCTGCGTACGCTCAGGCTTATCCGCAATATGCGCAACGGCTGTGCAAATGCTACGTTCTTTATCGTAGGCGACCGCATCATCATTGGCCATGATCTGCTGTGCATGGCGCAGGACGCGGGCTTTGAGCTGGCGAGCCATAATTATCATCATCTTTACAGGAGGCAGAACATTGGACACGTCATCGAGGGCCGCGACCAGCTGATTGCGGAGCTGTCGGCTGTAACGGGAACGAATGTGAGCGTTATGCGCGCTCCCGGCGGTGACGAACGCATATTTATCGATGAACATGTCAATCTGCCCCTCATAAACTGGTCAATAGTGTCAAACGCGCAAAACCAGGTTGTACCCTGGCCGCCGCGTGAGGCACAGCGGCTGGCAAACATGATCGAGGATGGGGATATCGTACTGATGCATGACCTGCATGAGGGCATCGACGAAGTATTCCTGACGCTGCCGCAGCTGCTGGCAGAACGCGGATTCCTGTGTGTTACGGTCGATGAACTGTTTGCAGCGCGGGGGATCGAACTGCTGCCGGATACTGTGTATTACGATGCGAAGGCAGAGTGACCGGGCTGTTCCTATTTTGTTCAGGACTTGTAAAGACACTCCTGGCGTGGTAGGTTAATCAAAAGGAAAGGGGAGAAGGCCGATGACTGACAGCTATCTGAAATCACTGCTCTGCCCGCTGCCTGAGGATATCGCGCATCTGAAGGGAGCCGGACAGTTGTCACTGGCAAAGGAACTGATCGACCGGCGCCTTGCAGGCAAGCTTCCTGCCATGATGCGGGAACGCCTGGAGACTGAAGCGCGCTTTCTTGATGATATGCCTGCCAATTATCCGCTGACGCGGGAACAGCTGGTGGCAGAAATGCGCAGGCGCGTTGCTGATTTTGACGAGAAGGAACTGGATGAATTCCTGCGCCGCGGCCTGCTGGACCTGATTTGCGTGGACGGCGAACTGCGTTTTCATGAGGATACCGTGGCATCACTTTTGAAAACGCAGCCTGAACTGAATGCGCGTGCCAATCCGCCTTATGATTCAGACCGCTCAAAGCTGGATGCCGTGATCTTGAGGATGCAGCAGGGACCGAGGCTCTTCCGCTACCGGCTGCGCGCGACGATGCGTATCCGTGCCTGGCAGCCCGATACCCTGTACCGCATTCATCTGCCGTTGGCTGCGCGTTCGATGCAGCAGGGGGCAGCGTTGGATATTGCTGCTTCAGAACCGATACTGAGCATGGATGCCGAGGATGCGCCGCAGCGCACGGCATACCTGGAAAGCAGTGCAGAATCAGTATGGCTCGAGTTCACAGTTGAGCAGCGCCCGCGGTACGTGGATGCCATGAACGAAGAGACATGCGGCATCATCTATCCGCAGGCACGGCCTGAACTGAGGGAAGACCTTGCCGAGCAGCCTCCGCACATTGCCTTCACACCGTATCTGCGCTCGCTTGCGGCTGAGCTGAGTGGAAAAGAAAAAGATCCCGTTCGCCTTGCACGCCGCTTCTATGATTATGTGACTCAGAATGTGATCTATGCCTATCAGCGGCCGTACCGGCTGATCGAGGGTGGTGCGGAATACACGGCTGTCAATCTTCGCGGAGACTGCGGCCCGCAGGCGCTGCTGTTTATCGCCCTGTGCAGGATCAGCGGAATCCCGGCACGCTGGCAGAGCGGCCTGTATGCTGCGCCCGGCGATGTCGGAAGCCATGACTGGGCGGAATTCTACAGTGAGCGGCTGGGCTGGCTGCCGGTTGACTGCTCCTTTGGCGGCGCTGCATACCGCATGGGCAGCAAGCTGCGGCATGATTTCTATTTCGGCAATCTGGATCCCTGGCGCATGGTCGCCAACAGACAGTATTATGCGCCGTTTGTCCCTGAAAAGAATTACCGGCGCGCGGATCCGTATGACAACCAGCGGGGAGAAGCGGAGACTGACAACTATGGGCTGACAGGGGCACAGTTCTCCACCCGCTGGGAGATGCTATGGTCTGAAGAAAAGGAGGACTGACGATGATCATCTGTGATACTCACTGCGATACGCTGTATAACCTGCAGGTGCGTCCGGGGAGCCACCTGGATGTGACGATGGATACACTCAAAAAAGGCGGTGTGAGCCTCCAGACGCTGGCTATGTTCGTGGGTCCCGGCCGCAAGGGAGACGTGGAAGCGTTATTTGCCGGCATGTTCCATCAGTTTGAACTGCTGAAGGAACAGGGCTGGAAACAGGTGGATGATCCTTCTGAGGCAGTAGACGGCGAAGTATCCGTTATGCTGTCCATTGAAGGCTGCGAGCCGTTCGATCCCGGTCTGGAAGTGATCGATGAATATCGCCGCCGCGGCGTGCGCATGGCTGCCATTACCTGGAATCATGAAAATACCCTGGCATACCCGGCTATGAGCGGAAGTACGCAGGGACTTAAGCCTTATGGAGTGGAGGCGATCCGCTTCATGCAGCAGGTCGGCATCGCTGCTGACGTTTCGCATCTGAATGATGCAGGCGTGCGCGATATCCTGGAGAAATGTGATAAGCCGCCTATGGCAAGCCACAGCAACTGCCGCGCGCTGGTCAACCATCCCCGCAACCTGAGCGATGAACTGCTGCGCGACATATTTGCGGCAGGCGGCTATGTCGGTGTCAATTTCTGGCCCACGATCGTGGGCGATCCGGCCAATGTGGACCGTGTCGTCGATCATATCGTGCATATGTATGAGCTGGGCGGAGAAGGCAAGGTGGGCTTTGGCTCGGACTTTGACGGCATCGAACGCAAGCCGGAAGGACTGACCGGACCGCAGGATTTCCCCAACCTGATCGAAGGCCTGCGCCGCCGCGGCTTTGCGGAGGAAGACGTGAAGAACATAGCCGGACTTGGCCTCGTCAATTATTTCAAGAGGATTGCCGTGTGATCTGAGCATAAAAAGCTATAAGCCGTTCCAGGATGATGAATGATCATTCTGAGACGGCTTTTTTTGTGTCATACTTTCGGGATCCGGGGACAGGGCTCTCTTGACAACAGCCTATGCCATCGTCATAATATGAGAACGGTCGGTCACACTTCTGATTATAAGAAGCTCAAGAACTGAAAGGTGTATTATTCGGTGATTATAATCATTGAGACAGAAAGATTGTTCCTGCGGGAAATGGATACGGATGATTATGACGCGCTGTATCTGGTTCTTGGGGATCCCGGTAACATGCGGTATTATCCGTATACCTTTGATGAGAAGCGGATCAGAAACTGGATCGAGCGGAACATGACACGTTACCGTGAGAATGGTTTCGGACTGTGGGCGGTCTGTCTGAAGGATACCGGCGAGATGATCGGCGACTGCGGGCTGACACTGCAGGACATCAATGGAAAACTGCTGCCTGAGATCGGGTACCATATCCGCGGAAACTGCCAGCGCAGGGGCTATGCCGGAGAAGCCGCAAGGGCAGTCCGGAACTGGGCATTCCGGAATACGGATTATGAAGCACTGTACTCATACTGCACGGATGCAAATGTAGCTTCATACAGGACAGCGGAGTCGATCGGCATGCATTTTGACCGGGAGTATCTGGATGAAGCGAACGGGACGATGCATGTGTCGGTGATCCGCAGGGATGACCTGATCCGGAATATGATCGGCTGGGCAGAGAAGAAGTTCGGCAGCACGGAATATGCCGGATGGTGCCTGTCGTTCATAGAAGACGCTCTTGAGATCAGCAACGGGCTGGAGATCTTCGGCGGTGATTCCGCAAAGGAATCAAGTGAAATGTATAACGATGCGATGAAAACAGGCTTTCCTGAAAAAGGTGCATTCGTGTTCTACGACTGCCTGTGCCAGAGCGAAAACGGCCTTGTCAACTGGGGCCACTGCGGTATCAGTTACGGGGACGGACGCGTCATTCACGCATGGGATAAAGTACGGATAGATGAATACAGGCAGATCGAAGAGATGACGGCAGTTTCAGGAGATCATCCCAGATATATCGGCTGGGTACCGTTTGCACGTATACTGAAGCAGAAGCCGTAAAGAATGACTGTGACAGCGAACGAAGAAGCCGGGATGCTATGTGCGTGTTTGTGCAATGCATCCCGGCTTGATATAGATCGGTCTTATCTTTATTTCTTTTCTTTTATATCTTTTCGTGTGTCGATCGATTTGCGGAAAACGACGAGACGCTGGTAGAGGTATTCCGTCACAAAGTTGATCAGCATGGTACCGCCCTGGACGATATAGTTGTTGACCAGAGGTTCTTTTGAGGCGGTTGCGCCGGTGAAGGGGTTCTCGCCGGTCAAGGCGGCTGTCCACCACGTGCTCAGCGGAGTAAACACGACATAAAACAGTGCGACCAGGAGCATGGAGCGCTTGATGTCCGCGTCCGAACGGAAAGTGTATCTGCGGTTGAATGTGAAATTCCACAGTACGGACAGGACCAGACTGACCAGGTATGCGAGCCACGGCGCCCAGTGGAACACCTCATAGAATATGGTATAGGTAACGATCTGGATAATACCGGCGCTGATCGAAAACAGGGTAAACTTGATCATCCGCCACGTTTCCTTACGGTCCTTCATGGGCAGGCCCCCTTCAAAATCGGTTGAAATGATTATATTCCCGCGATACTTATTCCGTCAACGTATAATTACTCAAACAGTGATGAATAATGCATAAACACATGCACTTTTTTCAACTTTTTGCAAAATATCGGGGGAAATATTGACATATTAGGGTTTGCTCGGTAAACTGAACAAGGAAGATGATCAGACGAACAATATAAATAAGTATGAGGAGGCATGCACAGTGCTTATATCAGTGCATCCTGGCAAAATATTCAAGAAATTCGGCATTGATGAAGGATTCCGCATGCTTCATGAAAACGGCATAGAAGGCATCCAGTTCGGCATGGGCGGCGAGATCATGAGCAACAGCGTCGTGCGTTCCGGTGAGCCGAACCTCATGGACGAGCCTCTGGAAACGATCATTGAGTATGTTCGTCCCTATAAGGAAGCTTCAGAGAAATACAATGTGGCGATATCACAGGTGCACGCACCCTTCCCGTGCTGGCTTCCCGGCCGTCCCGATGTCTATGAGCGCATGCAGGATGTGCTGAAGAAGTCTATTGCCGTGACAGAGTACATGGAAAGCCCGCACTGCATTATCCATCCGCCGTTTGACCCGAACGCGTTTTCGATGTATACGCGCGAACAGGAATGGGAGACCTGCCGCAGTGTATATGAGCCACTGATCCCATATCTGAAAAAGCATCATGTGATGGCGCTCCTTGAGAACATGTTCAGCCGCGGCGTGGAAGGCGAACGTTATGCTGCCGTGTGCAGCGATTTCCAGGAAGCAGCCCGCTGGGTGGATGATCTCAACGAGATCGCCGGAGAAGAATGCTTCGGATTTAATTATGACAGCGGGCACTGTTTCCTGATTCGGCAGAACCTTTACCGCTCGATGACGATTCTCGGAAAACGCATCAAGGCGCTGCACCTGCAGGACAACAACGGGCATATCGATGATCACATCCTGCCCTATACCGGACAGACTCCCTGGGAGATGGTGATCCAGGCGCTGATCGATATCGGTTATGATGGTGATCTGAATTACGAAACGGCCAGGGGTATTGATAATTTCCCGGCGGAGTTGGAAGATATCGCGCTGCAGATGCAGGCGCGCATCGGCTGCTACATGCGCGACCGTATCCTTGCTGCACGTAAATAACTGTTCTGTACGCCATGAAAGGCGTAAATATAGAAAGGAGAACCTTGTTAATGAAGAAACTGATCGTTTTGCTGCTCTGCCTGAGCCTGCTGTTTTCTTGCGCTCTGGCTGAGATCAGCTATCCCATCGAGGACGGTCCCACTCTGAAGGTGTGGATCGACATGGATGCCGGCAACAGCCAGATGTTCACGAACTATGCCGACAATCCTGTCTGGCAGGAGCTCATGAAGGTCACCGGCGTTAAGCTTGAGTTCGTCCATCCGACATATGGCGCGGCCAAGGAAGGCTTTGGCCTGATGATCGCCAACGAAGACGAATGGCCGGACATCATTATCGATTTTGATACCTACTACAATGGCGGTACGGTAGCCGGTCTGGAAGACGGCGTGATCTATGACCTGACTCCGTATATCGAAGAATATGCCCCTGACTACTATGCACTCGTTAACAGCGCACCGGATGTGCGTGCGCAGTTCTACAACGAGGATGACCAGCTGCTGGCATTCTATGTCTATAACATTGAGCCTAACCCCACTGCCCGCAGTCCGATCCTGCGCACCGACCTGCTGGAGAAGTTCGGCCTGGATTATCATGATATCGATACCTATGACGAGATCGAGGTCTATTTCCAGAAAGTACTCGACGAGTTACCGGGCGTGGTTCCCTTCCTGCCCTGCTATGATAATGCCGAGGCGCTGAACATTGGCATGATGGGCTATGACCTCGTGAATGATTTCATGGTCATCGACGGCAAGATCACCTATTATGCTGCGATGGATAACTATAAGGCCTTCCTGACCCGTATGCATGAGTGGTTCGACAAAGGTTACATCGGTGTCGACTATGCTTCGACAAAGCTGGCGCAGGCTCGCAAGCGCTATGCAGCCGGTGAACTGGCCTGTGAGCTGGTCCCGGTCGGAAATGCCTATTCCGATACCTATCCTACTGAGTTCTCGATCGAGCGCGGTCCCTACTGGACGGCTGAAGAAGGCATGGCCATCCATGTCTGGCCGGCAGAACTTGATAAAAACGCCGGATACGAGGCGGTTGTTACTACGCACTGCGATGAAAGCCTGCTGCCGGTCATCTGCCAGTTCCTGAACTACGGCTATACCGAAGACGGTATCATCTTTGCCAACTACGGCCCGCTGGGCATCTCCACCTATGTCAAGGATGACGGCACCATCTGGTATACGGACTGGGTCATCAACAACCCTGACAATGAGACCAGCGTGATGCACAACGTTTCCCGCCTGCACTACTGGCCGCGCGCCGCTCTGTCTGATGCGACCTGCAATCCCAATGTACGCCGTGATGAGACCGTTCTGGAACTGCGTGTCCGCTTCACTGATAATCCCAACTACAACCATGATTATCTGCTCAGTTCCGCTGTAACGCTGACGAGCGATGAGACCGCTGACCGTGCGGACATCATGGTGGACGTTGAGAGCTATGTGAAGGAAATGATGTATAAGTTCATTCAGGGCGATGCGGATATCGATGCTGAATGGGACAACTACCTGAAGACGCTGGAGCGCTATAAGCTGGGCGAGGCGATCGAGATCACTCAGGCCGCCTATGACCGCTATGCGGCGCGTCTTGCCAAGTAAAGATCAGTATTATTGCGAACATCCCGCGGCTGCGGGATGTTCGCATAAATTAGGGGAGGAATAACTCATGAAGAAACTGCTTGCTCTGTTGCTGTGCCTGTGCATTCTGGCACCGACCTGCATTGCTCTGGCTGAGATCACGTATCCGCTGGAGAATGGTCCCACCTTTACGGTATGGTACGACCTGGATGCCGGTAACAGCCAGATGTATACCAACCTGTCCGAGTCGCCGGTATGGCAGCGCTATCAGGAACTGACCGGCGTTAAACTCGAGTTCCTGCATCCTACTTATGGCGCGGCAAAGGAAGGCTTCAGCCTGATGATCGCCAACCAGGATGAATGGCCGGATATCATCATTGACTTTGCCACTTATTACAACGGAGGCACCGTGACTGCCCTTGAGGACGAGGTGATCTGGGACCTGACTCCTTACCTGGAAGAGTACGCGCCTGATTACTATGCCCTGATCAACCGCGATCCCAGAACCCATATTGAGTTCTATAATGAAGACGATCAGTGCCTTGCCTTCGATATGTTTGCGATTGAGCTTAATCCCAGCGCATACAGCTATGAGGTGCGTGCTGACTGGTGTGAGGAGTGGGGCATTGATGTTGCCAGCCTGACGACCTTTGATGCCATTGAAGCCTATTTCCAGAAGATCAAGGAAGAAAAACCCGGTGTTGTGCCGTATATGCCTATCATGAGCGATAAAAAGAACCTGCTTCCTGTCATGCTGATGGGTTATGACCTTACCAATGATTTCATGGTCATTGATGGTGAGATCGTATACTATGCAAATCAGGATAACTACAGGGAGTTCCTGCGCCGTTATCATTCCTGGTATGAGAAGGGATATATCGGTGTGGACTTCACCTCTCTGAAGAATGCCACCGTGCGTAAGCAGTTTGCGGCTGGTGAGGTAGGATGCTTTACGGTTGCCATCGGTAATGGTTATGCCGATGCGCAGGCAGCCGGTATTGCCATGGATAAGACTCCGTACTGGCGCGTAAGCGAGGATATGGTCGTGCACACCTATTCCGGAGATGAAGGCCTGATCAGCCCGAACGAAGGCTATGGCGCTGTTGCTACCCGTCATATGGACGAGAGCCTGCTGCCCGTTTTCTGCCAGTTCATGAACTACTTCTATACTGACAGCGGCCTGATCACGGCTAACTACGGTCCGGAAGGCGTCAGCTGGGACTATGATGAGAACGGCAATATCAAGCATAACGACTGGGTCATGCACAATCCCGACAATACAACCTCCGTTATGCATAACGTGTGCCGTTTCAACTACTGGCCGCATGCCAAACTCAGCGGTCTGAAGTGCAATCCCAATATCATCAAGGATCCCATCATCACGGAACTGCGCGGCCGTTACCGTGGCGTGAATGAATATTTCAACACCGACTATATTCTCCCCTTTGCTGTTTCACTGACCGCGGATGAAGCCAGTGACCGCGACAGCATTATGACCGACGTGGAAGCCTTTGTCATGGAGTGGACGTATAAGTTCATCGACGGTACTGCTGATCTGGACGCTGACTGGGACAGCTATGTCAAGGAGCTTGAGCATTATAAACTGGGCAAGGCCATCAGCATTACCCAGGATGCTTACAATCGTTATCTGGAGCGTCTTGCGGCCGTGACCGAATAACCGTATAACGCAATCGCCCGTCGGAGCATAATTGCCCCGGCGGGTTTTTTCATGCTAGGAAGTGCTGGTTTTCTGACTGTCAGAAGTCCTTGACTTTGGCTTTCAGCGTAATCGGGTAACCTTCGGGCATGCGTGCGGCTTCCTGCTGCATTGTCAGGATATGGTCATCAAGCGGCTGATAGAAACTGCCGTATGCCTGGCGTGCCGGACTGACAAAAGGACGCTTTTCCACGATCGGGCTGCGGTCGGAAGCGATGTATGCATCGAGCTTCGGCCTGAGCTCTGCAATGCGTGCCTGTACTGCAGGATCATGGAAACGGTCCGTCGCGTCGGGGAAGGAATCAAAATAGAAGTAGCGGTCGCCGATAGCACTATAGATCAGTTTATCCCGACCGTTGGCGATCATGTAGATGCCATTGGTCCCGTTAGAGTACTGGCTGTATACTTCCTCGTGATGCGAATGCATCAGATCGACACCGTCATATTCATCCGGATCATACGGGATACCGCAGGCAGAGAGCAGTGTGGGTGCAAGATCGACCAGGGAAGCGGGGTCATGACGCATGCCGGGAGCCTGGCCGGGCATCTTCAGCAGGAAAGGAATGTTGGCAGCAGCTTCCAGCATGGTGCGCTTTCCCATACTGCGGTAATCGCCCATCAATTCGCCGTGGTCGGAAGAGAAGACAATGACCGTGTCATCATACATACCCTTCTTTTTCAGGGCTTCAAGAATACGGCCGATCTGGTAATCGACAAAGCTGATGCAGGCATAATAGTGTTGGTTGAGCAGTTCCAGCCTGCGGGATGAGATGCCAAGCGCATCCATTGTATACTTGTTGCGAAGGAGATCCTCATAATCATCCGGGTTATCCGGGATGAACGAACGGCGGATAGGTTCACGGTACATTTTGTTCCATGGAGCCGGCGGACAGAACGGGGGATGGGGATGCAGGAAGGAAGCCATCAGGAAAACGGGTTCATCATCCGGATGACAGTTTTCAATGAACTCTACCGTGCGGTCACCGATCCACTGAGTTGGATGCGCTTCCATTGGGAGCTGTGATACCTGTGGGATATAGTACAGTTCCGAACGCTGGCCGTGATAGTCAAACACGTTGCGGTAAGGCGAGGCCTGCAGCCATTTGGTATAATCGTCCTTTTCCGGATTTGCCAGCGTTTCCTGCGTGATGCGGCGGCGGAAACCGAGCGGCGCATAGAGATCGTTGAAGTTATGCATCTTGCCGATACAGCAGCTGTTGTATCCGGCATCGGTAAAACGCCGATAGAAGCCCTGCCCTTCAATAGGCAATGGCGGGGTTGTTGGTGTTGTTGCCGGTGCGCGCGCAGTACTGGCCGGCCATCATCGCGAGCCTGGCAGGCACGCAGACAGGGGACGGCGTATAACAGCGGTCAAAAACCAAAGATTCCCTGGCCAGGCTGTCCAGTGCGGGAGTGACGATGGTCTCGTTGCCCAGGGCATGGATGGTATCGCGGCGCTGCTGATCGGTAAAAATGAACAGAACGTGCTTGGCTGGCATGTCAGGCCTCCTACTTTATATGATGGAAACGGCTCATGTACACCTGCATTATAGAAAGCATGGCTGCAGCTTGTCAATAAAATATGCCGGGATGAACAAACGCGGCGCCAAATCATCAGGATCATGGCATGTTTGCATTACCAGCCATGCATTTGTCGTTTTCAGCAAAAGAATTGACAGAAAATACATTTTTCGTGTATGATTATGGTGCTAGAAAAAACAGTTCATAGAGGCAGGGAAGACGATGATTATTTCCATACATCCGGGCAATCTGTTTGAAAGATACGGCATAGAGGATGGCTTTCGTCTGATGCATGATAACGGCATCGAGGGCATCCAGTTTGGTCTCAGCCGTATCGCGATGAAGAAGGAGATCGTTGTATCCGGGAAGCCATGCATCATGGATCGGCCGCTTGACGAAATCTTTGAGCTTGTGCGTCCCTACAAGGAAGCGTCAAAGAAATACGGTGTGATTGTTTCGCAGGTGCACGCACCGTATCCGGAATGGATCTATGGCCGTCCTGATGTGTATGAGCGCATGCAGGAGGTACTGAAGAAATCCATAGCAATAACGGAATATATGGAAAGTCCATTCTGTATCATTCATCCGCCGTGTGATGGAGATGCGTTTGCCATTCATACCTATGAGGAGGAATGGGAAGTCTGCCGCAAGGTATATGAACCGCTGATCCCGTATCTGAAAAAGCATCATGTCATGGCGCTGCTGGAGAACATGTTCAACCGCGGCGTGGAAGGCGAACGCTATGCTGCCGCGTGCAGTGATTTCCAGGAAGCCGCGCGCTGGGTGGATAAACTGAATGAGATCGCCGGCGAAGAATGCTTTGGCTTCAACTTCGACAGCGGACACTGCTTCCTGGCCCGCCAGAACCTGTACCGTTCGATGACGATCCTGGGTAAGCGCATCAAGGCACTGCATCTGGCGGATAACAACGGCCATATCGACGACCATCTCCTGCCATATACTGGCCAGGAGCCCTGGGAAAACGTGATCCAGGCGCTGATCGATATCGGATATGACGGCGATCTGAACTATGAAGTACAGAAGGGACTCAGTGCGTTCCCGAAAGAACTGGAGGATATTGCCATGAGAATGCAGGCCCGGATAGGCTGCTATATGCGTGACCGGATCAGGGTGACAAAAGAATAATCCTATATCAGACTTTGCAATGAGCAGACATTTGAAATCAGAGGAGGAAGCATGACATGCCCCGCACAAAGGAAGAGATCCACGCGATCGTGGAAAAACAGCGTGCCTTTTTCAGGACCGGAAAGACACTGGATGTTTCATGGCGTATCGAGCAGCTGAAAAAACTGCGCGGAGCGCTTGTTACCTATGAACATGAGATCGAGGAGGCGCTGCATGAAGACCTGGGCCGCAGTGTAGCGGAAGCATACTTCTGCGACATCGGCGACGTGATCCTTGAGACTAACGAAATGATTCATGGCCTGCGGCGCTGGGCGCGGCCGGAACTGCATTTCAGCGGGTTCACATGCTTTCCCAGCCTGATCACACGCGTACACAAAATGCCGTATGGCGTTGCGCTGATCATCAGCCCGTTCAATTTCCCGATCCTGCTGTCCCTGGGTGTCCTGGCAGCGAGCATTGCGGGCGGGAATACTGCAGTGATCAAGGCAAGCTCGAAATCCGCCGCCTGTACGGCTGTGCTGCAGAAGGTGATCGCAGAAACGTTCCCTGAGGAGTACTGCACGGTCATTGAT